>NZ_JAWRYD010000049.1:0-42455 GCF_046534765.1 Burkholderia sp. SIMBA_062 | reverse complement strand
TGAGCCCTGAGCCCTGAGCCCTGAGCCCTGAGCCCTGAGCCCTGAGCCCTGAGCCCTGAGCCCTGAGCCCTGAGCCCTGAGCCCTGAGCCCTGAGCCCTGAGCCCTGAGCCCTGAGCCCTGAGCCCTGAGCCCGTGATGCGTTTATGCGCATAAAGTGCATGGGACGGGGCGATACCAGAGCCGCCTTCACTGGCGAATAGCGCGGATGAATTGCACGACGCATCGCTATGGCGTGCTGCAGGCTACGACCCGGAGGACGGGCGTCCGGTTTATCTGTCGCCGAGTTTATGCGCATAAAGCTGTCGCTTCCCGGGGTAAGGCAGGCAGTCGACTGATATCGCAGCCGGCTCGTGCAAATCGATGCGTCGACTTGTCAGCAAGTCGATACGCGATGGTGTTCGGGTCATCGTCGTGGGGTCGACTTCTACGCACGCGAGCCGACGTGCACTCGCTAATGGCCGCAGATCCTCTCGATGGTTTATGCGCATAAAGACAGGGGGCAATCAGGGGGCGCTGCATACGACGCGTATCTCGTCGCCCTGAGCAACGCATAGTTCATCGTTCGGGTTCGCGCTCAAAGCGAGGACACCGGCGCGTAGCGGCTCTCCGGTGCCGCGGAAGTTTATGCGCACAAACTCCGCCGCCGTCTCGGCAGCGCCTTCGCTCGACAAGCGGAAGGGCAGGTCCTGATACATCTCAACGATCGGCGTCTCGAATGCGATCCCGACACGTCAACCTACGCGAAGCTTGCTCCACCACTCATCATCGACGCCCGGCAATCTGCCTCTGGCCATTGCCGCCATCCGGCGTCTCTACTTCGTTTATGCGCATAAACCAATAGCCCGAACGGCCAATGCGTAGTTTGCGAACGACAATTTCATTGAAATATAAATATCGTCCTGTAGAATTCCAACGACCAAAAACAGGAGTGAAAATTGGCCGCGGAAATCATTGCAGTCACTCAACAAAAAGGTGGCGTCGGCAAAAGCACGATTGCCATGCATCTCGGCGCGGCATTCCATGAGAAAGGGAAGCGCGTCCTCGTCATCGACGCCGACGGTCAAAACACACTGATTCACTGGTCGAGCGCATCCGGTGAAAGCGACGCCGGCATCCCTTTTCCGGTCGTCAACCTCGCCGAAGCCGGCGGCCAAATCCATCGCGAGATCAAGAAGTTCATCAACGACTACGACATCATCGTCGTCGATTGCCCGCCGTCGATCACCGAGAAAGTCTCCGGCGTCGTGCTGCTGGCCGCATCGATCGCCGTGATTCCGACTTCGTCGTCGCCGGCCGACTACTGGTCGAGCGTCGGGCTGGTCAAGCTGATCCAGCAGGCGCAGGTGATGAACGAAGACCTCCGTGCGGTCTTCTTGCTGAACAAGACCGAAGAGAAGCGCATGCTGACCCGTGAACTCAAGCGCGCGCTCGAGGAACTCGGCTTCCCGTTGTTGAAGACGCAAATCCCGACCCGGGAAGCGTACAAACAAGCGATGGCGCTCGGTCAGACCGTGCTGCAGATGAACGACCGCGGCGCCAAGCTGGCCGCCGCGGAAATCCGCGCATGCGCCGACGAAATCGTCGCCATGCTGCCCTGACTTTATGCGCATAAAGGAGTCACATGAAGCCCTCCCAATTTGCAAAAGGATTCCAAGCGCGCCCGGATATCACGACGAGCGAGAAGCGCACGGCGCTTGATCGGCTCAATGCCATCGATGGCATCGTCAAGTCCGAGACTGCCACGCCGGCCCCGACGAAGTCCGCCAAGAAGGACATCCCGCCGCCGGCCACGGAAATCCTGCTGGATCCGTCGGTCGACGAGTCGCCGCAATATCGCGCGTGGCGCCTCGAGAATCGCTATGCGCCCGGCCAGGTGATCGAGCTGCCGCTGAAGGCAATCAAGCATAGCCCGTTCAACCCGCGGCACTTCTATCTGAAATCGTCGATTGCCGAGCTCGCGGTCAACCTCGCGAAGCAAGGGCAGCAGCAGGCGATCCACGTGATTCCGGACTACGACAATCCGGGTACGTATTTCGTCAGCGACGGCGGCCGTCGCGTGCGCGCGCTGAAGGAAGCGAACAAGGAGTCGGTGAAGGCGATCGTGATCGACGTGCCGATCGGGATCCAGAGCTACAAGCTCGGCTACGACCTGAACGTGCAACGCGATTCGCAGACGGTGTTCGACAACGCCGTCGTGTGGCGCCGCTTCCTCGACGACAAGCACTTCCAGAGTCAGAAGGAACTGTCCGAACATCTCGGCCTCGACGAGTCGACGGTCGCGGTTGCGCTGTCGATCGGCAAGCTGCCGGAAACCGTGATGCAGGAGATGGTCGCGCGCCCCGATCGGTTCGGTTCGAACATGGCGTATCAGGTCGGCCGTTATCACAATGCGCGCGGCACCGAGGCGACGCTGCGGCTGATCAACAAGATCGTGTCCGACGATCTCAGCACGCGCCAGGTATCGGACATCGTCAAGGGCCGCGTCGCGGCGCAGGAGACGCCGAAGCCGGCGGGCCGCCAGCGCTATGCGCAGCGTCTCGAGATCAAGCTTGGCGGCAAGTCGGTCGGCGACCTGAAGTCGTATGGCGAAGACCGCATCGAACTGCGCCTGCGCGGCCTTCCGAAGGACAAGCGCGACGCGATCCTCGAGCAACTCGAGCGGATGCTGTTGTCGGAGTGATGGAAACGGCCGGCAGGGCCTGGCGATGCGCCGGGCCCGCCGGTTGGGCGGGCGGTCGGCGGCGGCCCGTCAGAGGGGCCCGAGCGGGCCTCAGGCGGCCCGCGATTGATTCAGGGTGAACGACAGCAGGTCGCCATCGGTCGGCTCGCCCCAGGTCTTCTGGGCCAGCCAGTCGAAAAACGCCGTCTCGGCCAGCTTCGAATCGAGACCGCGCTTGCGCCAGTCGTCACGCAGGTGCGAGCCCATCGTCGGCAACACTTCCGACTCGAACGACTCGCGCGCCACTTCGCGCTCCGCGTCGCCCTGCTCCTCGTACAGCACCTTCGCTTCCTTGCGGCGGAACGCCGAGAATTCGCTCAACAGGCGCGCCTTCAGATCATCGGGCTGCGCCGCGACGGCCTTCGCGGCGGGCATGCCGGAAGGCAGCGTGTCGACGGACTCGACCGGCGGCGCATAACCCTTCTTCAGCGCATCCTTGAACAACGCGGGCGCACTGCGCACCGGCGGCAGCGTCGTGCTGCGCATCCGCTGTTCGGTCATCTGCAGTGCGGCGCGAATCCGGTTTTCCTCGCTGTCCGCGTAGAGCGTCTGTGCTTCCTTGAGCGGAATGCCGAGCTTCACCATCCGGTCGACCAGCGTGCTGTCGAACACGTTCGGATGCTCGTCGAGCGCGAGCATCGGCTGCTTGCGCTCGGTCACGCGGAACTGGATCTCCGCGACCCGCCGCCCTTCGCGATGCTCGATCAGCTCGACGAAGATGTTGGTGACCGCATTGACCTCGGCGATCGCCGGACGCAGATAGTCGCGCTTGAAGTACTTGTACTCGCGCTTCGCCTCGTCGCCGGCCTCCGTATCGGGGGTACCCGACAGGATCGGCCGCCACCATTCCCACGGCTCGCGCATCGTCAGGTGGCTCGGGTTCGTCAGGTAGCGCACGCAGATCTCGTAGAGCGCGAGACCGGCGCTGCTGCGCAGCTGGCTCTGGAACTGCAGGCTCAGACGTGCGTACTGGACCGGGTCGAGCAGCTTCTTCTTGATCTTCGGTGCGAACGAGAATTCGACCCACACGCGGCGGGTGGCCGGATCCTCGAGAATTTCGGCATCGGCGATCAGCGTCGAGATCCCCCACTTGCGGCCCGGCTTCTGGCTCGACGTCCCCGTGCTCCATTCGACCTGGACCGACACCATGCGGCGCAGGTGTTCCTTCACCAGTGCGGTGTCGTTCGAATCGAAGGCGGAGTTGGCGACGATATCCGACAGCAGCGCGCGGTAGGTGTCGCCCGAGTCGTCGGCCTGCTGCGCGACGGCGAGCAGGACGTTGAACAGCTTGCGGGTCAGGAGGGTGATCTTGCCGCTTTTCGGCTGAATTGCGATCGCCTCGACGGCCTTACGCAATTCGGCTGAGCTGGCACTCACCACATCCACATCGGTTTTCTTGGCGCGCTTCGTGGCCATGCGTCGGGTCGGAGGGAGAAGTTTCACGGAAGGATAGCGCCTGTGGTGATGTGCGTCCAGAACGACATGCTCACCATAGCCGGTGAAGCGCGCGTCCAAACCGGCACTCACCCCAACCCTCTCCCGAAAACCCTCACCGGTCCGGATTTACAGCGTTTCGGACTCGTCCAGACGTGTCGCGGGATGCGCGGATTCACAGATTTTTGCCTGTGCTCGACCCGTGCGAAACTTGCTCCCGTATCAGCTCACCTTTCGATTTGTCGCAATTTTACGACTGCGCTTCCGGGTCCTCGTCAGAGGGTCGCTACTCGGTGTCACGACGGCAGGCGGACGGGCCCGCACCGACCTGTATGCATGTACAGGCGTGGCAGACCGGAAGACTGCGATTCGCGCCGGGATCCGGAAATCCGCGCCAAAAAGGCGCTCTGCGGCCCCACTCGAAGCCGTTTCATAGGCCCGGGCGCGCATTGTACAGCCCACCGAAACCGCTCGGTCCCGAAAATTCTCACCTCACAGGCTCGGAATTCTGTGACCTGGATGCCAAGGAATCCCCGACACACGCGGGATCGGCCGCCAGGACCTCCCGAAAAGCCTCACCTTATTGAAAAAAGCGGCGCTCCAGCGGATGCGAAAACCACTCCCGAAAAACCTCACCGTAACTGCCGCGGTATCAAAAATGTCAATGGCATCCGATACTTATGTGCGGCGGGCGGTCCGCTGTGTCCGACGATCATCCCCCGAAAAACCTCACCTTTCCGGCATCCGGGCGAATGCGACAGCTGCGTGTCGACTCCTGAAAATCCTCACCTGTGCCAAAAAGTGGCACAGCAAAAATCAGATTTCTGCCAGTCCCGGCGGGCTTTTCAGCGAATCCGCCCTGTGACGGCCCCCGAAAAACCTCACCTTTGGCCAATTTTTAGGCAAATAGCGCTCCCGAAAATGCTCACCCATATGCCACATGGCAGCCTGTGATTGATGCCCCGAAAAAGCTCACCTCAATGCGATCCGGCCAGGAAAACCCGGGTTTCGCTCCCGAAAAGCCTCACCATTGGGGCTTCACAGGCACCACCGGGCACCTTTGCGGTGCAAAATGACGGTCGTTTCCCGGAAACCCTCACAGCAAATCCCTCTGGCGTCCCGTGAAACCTCACCTTTCACGAAAATTGCCCAAAAGATGGGCAGAATGAGAGCGCGAAGAAGGTCCTGCAAATTCTCACCTGTGTCTGCACAGGCAGAAAACTGTGCGCTCAGGCACAGCGCGGGTTCTGCGGCTGTGTGGCCCCGAAAAACCTCACCTTTAGGAAATCTCGTGTTTCACTGTGATCCCGAATCCGCTCACGACCTCTCCTGCATCGGCTCACGGAGCTCCCCGAACCCCATCACTTCAGCTCCCGCAGAACATCACCTTGGCTCCCGTAAAACTTCACCTTGTCGGTCGGAAAGCCTTGCTACGTAAGGCTGTGCCGTGGCGTTAACGTTTTTAACTAAGGGTTCAAGGGTGTTTACTTCTAATACTCTCAAGACATCGGTCGTCGAGTTTTCCACAGAGACCCAAACCCTGAACACCGGCAGGCTACGATGACGCTCAGCATGTGAAACAAATGCGCTTTTTCGGGCCCTGCTCAAAAACGCTTTCCCGACAAGGACTTGGCTCGCTTTCTTCGCTTTGTTTCACGGAATCGACGTGCTGCTTCGACCGAATCGGCTCACAGCCCCGGTTTCTGTGCACAGCGACGTAAATTCGCCACGGTCGACCAAAACAAGTATCAAAAAATACGTATTTCGTTATGATCGCCACATCTCAATGTCTGCGAGCCTTGTCATGACGCTGGATGAAATGCGTGAAGCCATTCGGGAAGAACTGGAATCGCTGCGCGCGAGCGGCGCACGCCGCCAGGAGTTGTCGCTGCATGCGTGCAAGCGCCTGTTCTTCGATCTCGGCATCCGGCCGTCGGCCGCCAACGTCCGCGATCTGACCCAGACCGGCAGTGCCAGCGACATTCCGAAGGACATCGACCATTTCTGGGAACGAATCCGTTCCGCGTCGAAGGTCCGGCTCGACGGAGCGGCGATTCCGAAAGCAGTCGAGGAAAAGGCCGGCGCATTGCTCGGCGCACTATATGAAGAAGCATTGAAGGCGGCGAGGGAAAGCCTCGACGTCGACCGTGAACAGATTCGCGCCGGCGTGAGCGATGCGGAACAGCGCCTGCGCGACGCCGCTGTTCGCCAGGAAACACTCGAAGGCGCGCTGACGCGTAGTGAAACCCGCAACGACCAGCTGCAGGCGCGCGTGACCGAGCTCGAAGTGCAGCTAGCTTCGCAATCGACGCACGGTTCGGCAAACGAAGCGACGCTGCTCACCACGATCGCTCGACTCGAGAAGGAACTGGCCGCGATGGCCGCCCGCGTCGACGCCGAACAGACGCAGAACGCCGCGCTGCGCGACCGCATCGATACGCTGCAAGCAGAATTGCAGCAGCGCACCGAACACTATGCGCAGCAGATCAAGGATGCGGTGGCCGAAGCCGAGCGTCGCGTCAAACCGATGCTGGTCGAGCTGGACTCGCTGCGCAGCATGGCGGCGACCTACCAGAGCGGTTTGCGCGACGTGCAGCGCAAGGAATTCGATTTCCTTCAGCAATTGAGTTCGGCCAAGGCGCGTGCGGACCGGCTCGAGGAACAGTTGCGCAGCCAGGGCGATGAACTGGAACGCGCGACGCGCGACGCGAATATGCTGCGCGCGAGCCAAGGGATGAATCCGGCAATCGCTGCGCTGATCCGGCGCCTGGCCGATGCGGGTCAACTGGATGCGGATGCGTATGCCGCGATCGGTACGTCGCTGGACCACGAAGTTCCGGTGCCGAGCCAGTGCCCGCATTGCGACGGCGAACCGGAACTGGCGCAAGGCGACGACGGGTTCGAAGTATCGTGCCCCGAATGCGAACATGCGTCGGGGCCGTGGCCTTCCCGATTCGAAGCGATCGCGCGTTTTGCACGCGCCTGACGCATCAGCCGGCACAGCGATCGCACAGGTGAGGTAATCCGGGACGCGTGAGGTGAGGTTTTTCGGGAGCTGTGAAACGGTGAGGCTACGCCGCACAAGGCTGCTCACGGATCATGTCGCGTGAGCAGCCGGCTCGGCATCAGTGAGTTCCGTCGTGATCGGGCGCGTCACCATTCGAGAGATCATCGCGCCAGTTTTTCCACGCGCGATGCAGGCGATTCGACGAGATCGGCCGCATGAAGCCGAGCCATTTGCCGACACGCTCGGGCGGCACGTCGTGTTCGAACAGTTCGGCCGCATATGTGTTGCGCAGCGTTTGCGGGCTCGCGCGCGCGGTGCGTGACGACGTGAGCCCCGCCGATTCGACGATCGCATCGATCGCGCGCAGCATCGTCGCCTTGTGCATCGGCCGACCGGTGTGCGACGCCGGAAACACGAGTTCACCAGGAATCTCCTGGCGCTTGCGCTCGACGAGCCACGCTTCGAGCAACGCGATCGCGAACGACGCCAGATGGGTTTCGCGCGCGAAATCCGGATGCGTCGACGGTATCTGCAGCGACGTTCCACTCGTGTTGATGCAACTAATGGTAAGCGCACGTGCTTCGCCGGTCTTCACGCCGGCGCCGAGAAACGCAGCGACGAGCGCGCGGTCGCGCCGCTCTTTCCAGTAGGCGGAGCCCGATACGCCGATCGGCGAAAACAGGTAGGCCAGCAACTTCGCGCGTTCGGCCGGTGTCAGGAAACCGGTCGGCTCGTTGTCGCGTGCCTGGCGCCAGTTCGCTTCGCCATCCTGAGCAATGAAGCGGGCCGGGTTGGTGGACGCGAGCTCGGTGCGCCGGATGTGGTCGAGCACACGCTCGATCAGCCGCAGATAGCGCATGCGCTGCGTTTTCCGGATAGGCAGCTCGCCGACGAAGTTCGCGATCGACGCGGTATCGACCGTCGCCAGGTTTTTCTGGTGGGCACGCAGCCACGTGAGAAAGGCCCCCCATTGTGCGCGATAGACGTCGGCTGACGAACGGCGGTAGTCCTGCATGGCAAGCCATGCGTCGAATGCGGTTTCGGGCGACACGATCCAGTCGGATGCGCCGCGGTCGAACAGATCCTTTTCTTCCGGGCGTGTCGGGGTGTCGGAGGGCGTGGGAAGGGACATGCTATTTATTCCGTTAGTTGCGTGTATGATAGCCCTTTTGCGCAACATCGCGGGCAGCAGGATGCGAGAGCCGGCCGCCGTGTCGGACGATCCGGGCGTGGCGTCAGTCGCCCCATGCATTGGACGGACGTTGAACGCGCTCGCGGCGCGCGGCTTCTTGCGACCGGGCCGCGGCTTCATATGCGAGGACCGCGAACGAAAAGACGGCGGGCAGTGCGTTCGACCGGCCGAAGTCGATTGGATCATCCGTTTCGGGAAAGGTCATGTCCGACGGCCGTTCGAACAATTGACGCATGCCGGCGTCGTGCCGGCTGGCAAAGCCGAGATCGGCGAGCGCCTCGGCTTCGATGGCGTGCAGCAGACGCCACGACAGCGGGACGCGCTGACGGATGTAGCGCTCGGCTATATGGCGGACGATAAGCTCGAGGTCGTGCGCGGCAGCCTTGAAGCTGAGCGCGGCCAAATCTTGTTCTTCTGTCATCGCAGGCTCCTGTCGACCGGAGCGGGCGCCTCGGTGCGCCGACCCCGGCCATGCATGGCGGAATGTCCGTATACTGTACAAACATACAGTATTTTCCGCAACTGGCCTTTCGGCCAGCTATCCGCGTTTTCAGCGATGAATCACGATCAGTAATGCGCGCGCTTCGGCCTTGCCGGGGTTGCGGATCGCATGCGGCGTGTCGGCCGCGTAGCGTGCGGTGTCCCCCGCCTTCAGGCGTCGGCTCGCGGCCGCGGCTTCGATTTCCATCGCGCCCTGCAGCACGGTGAGGTGCTCGCGCGTGCCCGGTTCGTGCGCGTTCGATACGAGCGCTCCGCCGCCCGGCAGCGTCAGTTCGTACCATTCGAACTTGCCGGCCAGGTCGATCGGGCCCCACACGCGCAATTGATAGCGGCCGTCGTGACCGGCGAGCGTCGGAATGTCGTGCGGGCCGTCCACGCGGATCGTCTCCGCCGTCTTCGGTTGCGAGAACAGTTCGTCGAGCGTGATGCCGAGCGCATTGGTGAGCCGCCACGCAACCGCGATCGTCGGATTGGCCTTGTCGCGCTCGATCTCGGAGAGCATCGACTTCGATACGCCGGCCGCGCGCGACAGGTCGTCGAGCGTCAGCTTGCGCTCGTTGCGCAGGCGCTGGATTTGCTCGCCGACCCGCGGCGGCGTCACGCCCGGCGGCTGCGGTGCGGCGCCGGCAGGCGTGCGCCGCGACGCGGAGGAACTTGCCATTTGGTTTCCGTTCGCTTAGAGTTGTTCGGTATTTCGAATTCTAGTTCGGAATATTGGATAAATGCGGTCAACCGAACGACCGACTATAACAGTAGCAGGCCGTTGCGCGTCCGCCACGAGCGGGGCGCTGCGGAATGCGAATCCCTGTCAGGAGCTTTGCGATGCGTGATGCCTTTCTCGCCCAGGTGCGCGGGACGCTCGACCAGATCCGCGCGGACGGTTTTTACAAGACCGAGCGCGAGATCGCGAGTCCCCAGGCGGCGGCTGTGCGGCTTGCCGGCGGTGCCGGCGTGCTGAATTTCTGCGCGAACAACTATCTGGGCCTGGCGAACGATCCGCGCCTGATCGCCGCGGCGCAGGCCGGTCTCGACCAGGACGGCTTCGGCATGGCATCGGTGCGCTTCATCTGCGGCACGCAAACCGTGCACAAGCAGCTCGAAAGCGCGCTGGCGTCGTTTCTCGGCACCGAGGACAGCATCCTCTATTCGAGCTGCTTCGATGCGAACGGTGGCCTGTTCGAGACGTTGCTCGACGAGAACGACGCGGTGATCAGCGACGAGCTGAACCACGCGAGCATCATCGACGGCATCCGCCTTTGCAAGGCGAAGCGTTTCCGTTACAAGAACAACGACCTGTCGGACCTCGAGGCGAAGCTGAAGGAAGCCGACGCCGCGGGCGCGCGCCACAAGCTGATCGCGACCGACGGCGTGTTCTCGATGGACGGCATCATCGCCGACCTGAAACGCATCTGCGACCTCGCCGATCGTTATGGCGCACTCGTGATGGTCGACGATTCGCACGCGGTCGGCTTCATCGGCGCGCATGGTCGCGGCACGCCCGAGCACTGCGGCGTCGACGGTCGCGTGGACATCATCACAGGCACGCTCGGCAAGGCGCTGGGCGGCGCGTCGGGCGGCTATGTCGCCGCGCGTCGCGAGGTGATCGAGCTGCTGCGTCAGCGTTCGCGCCCGTACCTGTTCTCGAACACGCTGACGCCGAGCATTGCCGCGGCATCGCTGAAGGTGCTGGAGCTGCTCGGCAGCGACGAAGGCGCGAAGCTGCGCGAACGCGTGCGCGAGAACGGCGTGCGGTTCCGCGAGCAGATGACCGCCGCGGGCTTCACGCTCGTGCCGGGCGCGCATCCGATCATCCCGGTGATGCTCGGCGACGCGCAGCTCGCGACGAACATGGCCGACAAGTTGCTCGCCGAAGGCGTCTACGTGATCGGCTTCTCGTTCCCGGTCGTGCCGCGCGGCCGCGCGCGCATCCGCACGCAGATGAGCGCCGCGCATACCCCCGAACAGATCGATCAGACGGTCGCCGCGTTCGTGCGCGTCGGCAAGTTGCTCGGCATCGTCTGACGGAGGCGCGATCATGAAAGCACTGGCAAAGCTCGAACGCGCCCCTGGCCTCACGCTCACCCGCGTGAAGCGCCCCGAAGTCGGACACAACGACGTGCTGATCAAGATTCACCGCACGGCGATCTGCGGCACCGACATCCATATCTGGAAGTGGGACGACTGGGCGCAGAAAACGATTCCCGTGCCGATGCACGTCGGTCACGAATACGTCGGCGAGATCGTCGAGATGGGGCAGGAAGTGCGCGGCTTCGCGATCGGCGATCGCGTGTCCGGCGAAGGCCACATCACGTGCGGTTTCTGCCGCAATTGTCGCGCCGGGCGCCGGCATCTGTGCCGCAACACCGTCGGCGTCGGCGTGAACCGCGAGGGCGCGTTCGCCGAGTATCTGGCGATTCCCGCGTTCAACGCGTTCAAGATCCCGCCCGAGATTTCCGACGATCTCGCGTCGATCTTCGATCCGTTCGGCAACGCGACGCACACGGCGCTGTCGTTCAATCTCGTCGGCGAAGACGTGCTGATCACCGGCGCGGGCCCGATCGGCGTCATGGCCGCCGCGATCGCCAAGCATGTCGGCGCACGCAACGTCGTGATCACCGACATCAACGACTATCGGCTCGAACTCGCGCGCAAGATGGGTGCGACGCGTGCGGTCAACGTCGCGCGCGAGTCGCTGCGCGACGTGATGGACGACCTGCGCATGACGGAAGGCTTCGACGTCGGCCTCGAGATGTCGGGCGTGCCGAGCGCGTTCACCAGCATGCTCGAGGCGATGAATCACGGCGGCAAGGTCGCGCTGCTCGGCATTCCGCCCGCGCAGACGGCGATCGACTGGAACCAGGTGATCTTCAAGGGGCTCGAGATCAAGGGCATCTACGGTCGCGAGATGTTCGAGACCTGGTACAAGATGGTCGCGATGCTGCAAAGCGGCCTCGATCTGGCGCCGATCATCACGCATCGCTTTGCGGCCGACGATTACGAGAAAGGCTTCGCCGCGATGCTGTCCGGTGAAAGCGGCAAGGTGATTCTCGACTGGACGGTCTGAGTGCCGATGGGGCGGCGCGGCGCGTTTGCCGACTGCCCCGCGCATGCCGGCACGAGCGTTTGCGGGGCCGCTCGGCTTCGACGAACGCGTAAGGTGAGATTATTCGGGAGCCGTGCTCGCGTGCCGAATGGTGGCGCGATCGCGCTTTGATGGCGCGCTTGGGCGCGCAATGCAGCGGGTAGCACGCACCTTCTCGTTTGCGAAACGAGGCGATCACGCGTCGATTCCGCCGGACGCATCGGTGACATGCAATCGCGCATGCAACTCACCCATCAAGCGCACGCCCCCAATCCATTCTGTCGCGTCGCCCCGCGCGTGTCTTTCTTCCTGCCCTCCCGCTTTCTCATGCCGCGCTTAGGTATCGAGCCCCGGCGACATCATCCGCTTACGACGGCTTTGCTCTGTTCCCGCGACAGCACCTCGGCAGCACCTCACCCGGCAGCGCGATCACACCGCAGCCTCGATGCGTGAGGCGATCAATGCCGTGCGAACTCACCCGTGAGCCTCCGGCCGACACCGATCGGTGCGCTGTCCCCTATTTGTTCCATTCACCGTTCAACCATCGTGGTTCGAACTGCGGACTCGACACGACGAGCTACCGCCGCCCGCGATCGGAACCACGCGTCGTTCGCCCCTCCCGCCGACAGGGCCATTTCGCGCGGGTGTTGACGAGGGAGAACGATCGTTCTACTGTAAACCCATGAACACACAAGATGACCTTTCCGGCGAACCGGCCGTTCGCGACCGGCTGCTCGACGCGGCCGAAGCGCTGATCTACTCGGGCGGCATCCACGCCACGGGTGTCGATGCGATCGTGAAGCGGTCCGGCGCCGCGCGAAAGAGCTTTTATTCGCATTTCGAATCGAAGGAGGCGCTGGTCGTCGCCGCGCTCGAGCGCCGTGACGAACGCTGGATGCGCTGGTTCGTCGATGCAACGCTCTCGCGCGGCAAGTCGCCGCGCGCGCACTTGCTCGGCATGTTCGATGTGCTGCGCGACTGGTTTGCGCAACCCGATTTTCACGGCTGCGCGTTCCTGAACGCATCCGGCGAGATCGCCGACGCCGACGATCCGGTGCGCGTCGTCGCGCGTATGCACAAGGCGCGCCTGCTGGCGTTCGTGCGCGAGCGGTTCGACGCATATGCCGACGACGCCGGGATCGAACGTCGCGGGTTGGCCCGCGTCGCGCGCCAATGGCTGGTGCTGATCGACGGCGCGATCGGCGTGGCGCTCGTCTGCGGCGATGCGACCGCCGCGCGCGATGCGCGCGCAACGGCAGAACTCTTGCTCGATACGGTGTCTCGAGCGTCGAAGTAGTACGTCCCAACCGGTTGCATTCGTGCGCAGCCAGAACCTTGAACAGGAGCATTCCATGTCCGCTTCCCCGGAAGTTCGTCCGCCCGTTCCGCCGTTCACGCTCGACACGGCGCGCCAGAAAGTGCGCGCCGCGGAAGATGCGTGGAACACGCGCGACCCGCAGCGCGTCTCGCTCGCCTATACGCCGCAGAGCCAGTGGCGCAATCGCGCGGAGTTCGTGACGGGCCGCGACGAGATCGTCGGCCTGCTGCAGCGCAAATGGACGCGCGAGCTCGACTATCGGTTGATCAAGGAGCTGTGGGCGTTCGGCGGCAATCGCATCGCGGTGCGATTCGCATACGAATGGCATGACGACGCGGGCAACTGGTTCCGCTCATACGGGAACGAGAACTGGGAGTTCGACGAAAACGGATTGATGGCGCATCGCCACGCGAGCATCAACGACCTGCCGATTCGCGAAGCGGATCGCCTGTACCACTGGCCGCTCGGCCGCCGTCCGGACGATCATCCCGGCCTGTCCGATCTCGGGCTGTGACGCAGCACGATGACGACGCGTGGACGCGCTCGATCATGCCTCGAGCGCGTCCACGCGTACTCAAAGGTGAGGAAATACGGGAGCTGCGTGTTGAGGTGAGCGTTTACGGGAGATGGAGCATTCTGTGCGGAACGGTGTGATTCTTCACGCTCTGCATCTCACCGCTCGATCCTCGCAGGAAACGGCGCGGATGCGCTGACGGAAGTACCGCACGCATCGACGTGCGTGATCGGTTGCCGTTCGCATGCGAAGCGGACGTGATTCGAATGCGGCATTGGCGGCACCTTCCCAAAACGCACGGTGAGATTCCATCGGTGTGCATCGATACGCGATGCAACTCACCGTTCGACATCGACATCGACATCGACATCGACATCGACATCGACATCGACATCGACAACGACAACGACACGCTTGCACGCATGAACGCATGCAAACGCGCGCATCGGAATCGGCAAAGGTGCGCGGCAGTCGGTCGTGTTGCTCGCCCTCGACCACGACATTCGACCACCCGGGAGCCGCGCATCTTCACACATCGTTCCGTCAGCCGGCGATGCGCGCCGCGATCGCCTCACCGACTTCCTGCGTTCCTGCCTCGCCGCCCAGATCGCGCGTGCGCGGCCCGGCGCGCAGCACGTCCTCGATCGCCGCGACGATCGCGTCGTGCGCTTCGCGCTCGCGTCCGGCGCCGTTGCCGAGGAAGTCGAGCATCAGCGCGGCCGACCAGATCATTGCAATCGGGTTCGCGATGTACTGGCCCGTGATGTCCGGCGCGGAGCCGTGCACCGGTTCGAACAGCGACGGAAACGTGCGATCGGGGTTGAGGTTCGCCGACGGCGCGATGCCGATCGTGCCCGTGCAGGCCGGCCCGAGGTCGGAAAGGATGTCGCCGAACAGGTTCGACGCGACGACGACGTCGAAGCGGTCGGGCTGCAGCACGAAGCGCGCGCACAGGATGTCGATGTGCTGCTTGTCCACGGCGATCTCGGGATAACGCTCGCCCATTTCGGCCGCGCGCGCATCCCACCACGGCATGCTGATCGCGATGCCGTTGCTCTTCGTCGCGACGGTCAGCCGCTTCGCGCGGCGCTGGGCGAGCTCGAACGCGAACTTCAGCACGCGCTCGGTGCCGTGGCGCGTGAAGATCGACTGCTGCATGACCACTTCGCGTTCGGTGCCTTCGAACATCGTGCCGCCGACCGACGAATATTCGCCCTCGGTGTTCTCGCGCACGATCATGAAGTCGATGTCGCCCGCCTTGCGGCCGGCCAGCGGCGACGGCACGCCGTCGAACAGGCGTGCGGGCCGCAGGTTGATGTACTGGTCGAACTCGCGGCGGAACTTCAGCAGCGAACCCCACAGCGAAATGTGATCGGGCACCGTCGCGGGCCAGCCGACCGCGCCGAACAGGATCGCGTCCATGCCCGACAGCTGCGCCTTCCAGTCATCCGGCATCATCTTGCCGTGCTGCGCGTAGTAGTCGCAGCTGGCCCAGTCGATCTGCTCGAACTGGAAGCGGATGCCGAAGCGCGCGGTCACCGCGTCGAGCGCGCGCAGGCCCTCGGGCATCACTTCACGGCCGATGCCGTCACCGGGGATGACGGCAATCCTGTACGTCTTGTCGCTCATGCAAGCCTCCGTGGCTGGTCGGGCCGCCGGCGGCATGCGCGGCGGAACATGACGCCATTTTATTTATTTCCAATCAGATTAAAATCACGCGAAAGGTTAATCGACTTTACACGAATCGTGAACAAATCGCCGAATCTCGACGACCTGCGCGTATTCAGCCTGGTCGTCCGTCTGACGAGCTTCAGCGCGGCCGCCGAGCAGCTCGCGGTGTCGCCCGCATATGTGAGCAAGCGCATCGCGCTGCTCGAGGCGCAGCTCGGCACGCGCCTGCTGCATCGCTCGACGCGCCGCGTGACGGTCACGGAAGCCGGCGAGCGCGTGTTCGCGCGTGCCGAGAAGATTCTCGATGACGTCGATCATCTCGTCGAAGACGTGTCGACCACGCGCACGGTGCCGCGCGGCACGCTGCGTATCTCGAGCAGCTTCGGCTTCGGCCGTCATGTCGTCGCGCCGGCGCTGCTCGACTTCTCCGCGCGCTATCCGCAGCTCAACGTGCGGCTCGATCTGTTCGACCGGCTCGTCGACGTCGCGGGCGAAGGCTACGACCTCGACGTGCGGATCGGCGACGAGATCGCAGACCACCTGATCGCGCGCCGCCTTGCCACCAACCATCGCGTGCTGTGCGCGTCGCCCGCCTATCTCGCACGGCGCGGCACGCCGCGCACGCTCGCGGATCTCGCGTCGCACGACTGTCTCGCAATCAAGGAGCGCGACCATCCGTTCGGCGTCTGGCGGTTGAACGTACGTGGGGAAACGGCCACGGTGAAGGTCGGCGGCGCGCTGTCGACGAACCACGGCGAGGTGGCCGTGCAATGGGCGCTGGCCGGACGCGGGATCGTGCTGCGTTCGATCTGGGAAGCGGCGCCGCTGATCGAGCGTGGCGAGCTCTGTCGCGTGCTGCCGGACGCGATTCAGCCGGCGAACATCTGGGCCGTGTATCCGGAACGCGTCGCGGCGTCGGCGAAGGTGCGCGTGTGCGTCGATTTTCTGGTGGAGGCGCTCGCCGGGTTGAATGCCGCGGCAAGTGAAGCTGCAGGCTGAAATCGGCCAAAGGTGAGCTTTTACGGGGGCATGTGCGACGCATCGGCAAGCGGCCGTTTACAGCATGCAGCCGCGTCGCGAGCCGCTGCGTTCAGCAGGCACCGCCGCATCGGCGGCCGCGATGCGCCGGGCCGACCGACGATGGCGCCCGCGCGACGTTCATGCCGCTTTCACCGCGCTCGCCGCACCGAGCATCAGGTCGAGATTCTGCACGGCCGCGCCGGATGCCCCTTTGCCGAGATTGTCGAACACGGCGGCCAGCAGCACCTGACCGTGCTCGGCATTGAAGAACACGCTGAGCCGCAGGTCGTTCGACCCGTTCAGCGCTTGCGAATCGAGATGCGTGATCGCGTGCGTGTCCGCGAGCGGCGTGACCTCGACGTGGCGCGCGCCGGCGTAATGGTGCGCGAGGCACGCGTGCAGCGCCTCACCGGTCACGCCGGCCGGGAGCAGGCGCAGTTCGATCGGCACGGTCAGCACGATGCCCTGCCGATAGGCGCCGTAAGCCGGCACGAACAGCGGACGGTGCGCGAGCCCGGCATGCAGCTGTATTTCGGGCACATGCTTGTGCGCGAGCGCGAGGCCGTAGAGCTGAAGCGGTTGCGCGCGTGCGGCGCCGTTCGATTCGAACGCGTCGACGGCGGCACGCCCGCCACCCGAGTAACCGGACACCGCATGGATGCTCACCGGGTAATCGCGCGGCAGCAGGCCCGCCTGTTGCAGCGGCCGAAGCAGGCCGATCGCGCCGGTGGGATAGCAGCCCGGATTGGTGACGCGCCGCGCGTGCGCGATTGTCTGCGCGTGCCCGTCGACCATCTCGGGAAAACCGTAGACCCAATCCGGTTCGGTGCGATGGGCCGAACTCGCGTCGATCACGCGTACCGCGGGATTCCGGATGAAGCCGACCGCTTCGCGCGCCGCGGCGTCGGGCAGGCACAGAATCGCGATATCGGATGCGTTGATTGCTTCGGCGCGCCGTACGGGGTCCTTGCGTTCTGCATCCGGCAGCGTGACGAGCCGCAGGTCGGTGCGATCCCGCAGGCGCTCGTGGATCTGCAATCCGGTCGTACCTTGGTTGCCGTCGATATAGACAGTGGGGAGGCTCATGATGGTCGCGTTCCTCGTTTCGGGCATCGGGAAAGCCGTATCGTCCACCGAACGCCTAGAATAGGAAAAGTTGAATTTCCTGATTACCGGATTCAGTTTTCCTGAACGAGAGGAGGCGCATGCGCGAGATCAGTCTGGACCGACTGCGTACGCTGGTCGCGATCGCCGACCAGGGATCGTTCGTGGCCGCCGCTCAACTGCTTCATCTGGCGCCGCCGACGGTCAGTCTTCATGTCGCCGAACTCGAAAGCCGCATCGGCGCGCCGTTGCTGTCGCGCACGCGCGGCAACGTGCAGCCGTCTACCATCGGTGCCGTGCTGGTGGAGCGGGCGCGCCGTCTGCTGGCCGAGGTCGAGTCGACACTCGACGACGTGGAGCGGCAAGTACAGGGGCTCACCGGGCGCGTGCGCCTCGGCGCATCGACCGGGGCGATCGCCCATCTGTTGCCGCAGGCGGTGGCCCGGTTGCGCGAGCGGCATCCGGATATCGACGTGCAGATCGCGGTGCTCACGTCGCAAGACACGCTCGCGCGCATCGCGCAGGGCACGCTCGACGTCGGGCTGGTCGCGCTGCCGCAGGCGGCGGTCGCGGGGCTGTCGATCCGCGCGTGGCGGCGCGATCCGGTGCTGGCCTTCCTGCCCGCGGACTGGCGGCTTCCGGCGCGTGTGACGCCGGCCTATCTGGCCACGCGTCCGCTGATTCTCAACGATGCGACCACCCGCCTGTCGCGGCTCACGACGGAATGGTTTGCGCTCGGCGGCCACAGGCCCGAGCCGCGCATCGAACTCAACTACAACGATGCGATCAAGAGTCTGGTTGCCGCGGGTTACGGCGCGACGCTATTGCCGCACGAGGCGGGCGCCCCGCCGCCCGACGCACGCGTCGTCATGCGGCCGCTGCGGCCGGCGTTGTGGCGTGAATTGGGTATCGCGCATCGGGTCGGCCCGGTCGAGCGCTCGACACAGCATGTGCTCGACGCGTTATGGGCGCTCGGCGCGCGATAGGGAGCCGCGCCGCCGTGCAGGACGCACGCCGTGGTGCCGACTCGACCGGACGCGGCATGGGCGAGGCCGAACGCTTCAGCCTGTCGCCCGGTGCGGCCGCATGCGGGCCGGCAGGCGCCAGCGCGCAGCTCGGGCCCGTTACAGGCGATTGTCCTTCGCGAGCAACAGCACGCGCGCCCAGCGCCGCGCATCGCGCTTGTCCATCATCGGCAGCTTCCATTCGCCGGGCACCGCGTCGCGCACGCGCACGACCAGATGCCAGCGGCCGTCGATCGGCGCGGCCTCGCAGCCGTCGAGCTGCGACAGCGTATAGCGGCCGTCCGCGCCGTCTTGCGACAGCCACAGCAGCCCCTGCGACGCGGACACGCGCACCTCGCCCCATGCGCGATGCACGATGTGGGTCCAGCCTTGCTCTTTCGTGTTCGGCGCGATGTCGCGGCGGCGTTTAATCCACCACGCGATCAGCGCGATCAGGATGGCGCCGGCGAGCACGGCGGCCGCGATCGCGACCGGCTGGCCGAACTGCGCGGCGATGACGTGAAACAGGTGAACCGCGCCCCAGCCAATGGCGATGAGCGCGAACAGTGCAATGAAAATCGGCATGTCGAATCGGAAAAGAGGACGGACCGGCGCAGGCAGCGCGCCGGTCCGCGGCACACGGCATTACCGGCGGCGGTGAATGTCGTGCGTGACGAAGCCCGCGTCGTTGACGGGCAGCGCGAGGCCGTCCTTGACCGCGAGCGTCTTGCGGATGTCGTCGAGACCCGCGGACCAGTGGTCGCGCATCGTCGACAGACCGAACTGATAGTCCTTGTAGTGGTGCTCGTACGCCTTCTGCTGATAGATCAGGTGCTGGATGTTGTACTTCTTCCCGCTCGACATCGCTTCAGCCTCGACGCACCACGGGTCATTCTTGCGCTGCTCTTCCGGCACCTGATCGAGCACGTGGCGCAGCACGTTGCGGTAGCGCTGTTCGCGCTGCAGCGTGTCGGTGACGAAACGCGTGCGGCTCGAATACTGCACGTCCTTCGTGCGTTCCGCGACATCGGCCATCGTGCGCGGCAGCGGCCCGCGTGCGCTCCACAGATCGACCTGGAACGCGAGCGTGTCGCGGCGCGGGCGCGCGCGCAGCACTTCCATCAGCGGCGTGTTCGACACGACGCCGCCGTCCCAGTAGTACTCGCCGTCGATCTCGACGGGCGGGAACGCAGGCGGCAGCGCGCCGGATGCCATGAAGTGCTCGGGCGTGAGGCGAATGCGCGAGTTGTCGAAGTACACGAAGTTGCCGGTGCCGACGTTGACCGCGCCGACCGACACGCGCATTTCGCCCGAGTTGATCCGGTCGAAATCGCACAGCTTGAGCAGCGTCGCGCGCAGCGCCGACGTGTCGTACCAGCTGATCTTTTCCGGATGATCGGACACGCCCGGCACCGGCGGCGGGAAGCGCGGCACGAAGAAGCCCTGCTGGCCCTGCATCATCGCGCTCGCGGCCTGCGATGCGGTGAAGAACGTGCGGATCTGGTCGATGCTGTTGAACAGCGCGAATTCGAACGCGGCCGGAATCGCGGGAAAGAACGCCGGCTGGCAGATCGTTTCCCAGAATTCGCGCAGCCGCTCGACGCGATGTTCGGGCGCATTGCCGGCGATCAGCGCGGTGTTGAGCGCGCCGATCGAGATGCCTGCGATCCAGTCGAGCGGAACGTTCGCTTCGTGCAGCCCTTCGAACACGCCGGCCTGATACGCGCCGAGTGCGCCGCCGCCTTGCAGGACGAGCGCGATCGTTTCGTACGGCAGCGACCGCGCAGCGGCCGGTGCGCCGGCTTCGTGATGCAGGTCCGCCGCATCGACGGCCTGCTTTTCTGTACGCGCGTGCGGTTTCATCAGTTGCTCCGAGAAATCCCGCCGTGATGGCGGAGACGGATGGCGTAACGTCGATCGACGGCACGCCATCGTGAGTCTTGAGAATGGGCGGTGGTGCGGCAATCGCCTCCCGTCAGGGAGGCGAAGACATTACTGCATGAACCAGCCGTGGCTGACGATGAACGACTGCCCCGTGAGCGCGGCGCTCGGGAACGCCGACAGGAACAGCACCGTCTGGGCGACGTCCTGCACCGTCGTGAACACGCCGTCGACCGTGTTGCCGAGCATCACCTTCTTGATCACTTCCTCTTCGCTGATCCCGAGCTCCTTCGCCTGCTCCGGAATCTGCTTGTCGACGAGCGGCGTGCGCACGAAGCCCGGACACACGACGTGCGAGCGCACGTTGTGCTTCGCGCCTTCCTTCGCCAGCACGCGCGCCAGGCCGAGCAAGCCGTGCTTGGCCGTCACGTAGGCCGACTTCAGCGGCGACGCTTCGTGCGAGTGCACCGAGCCCATGTAGATCACGACGCCGCCGCGATCATCCTTGTACATGTGCTTGAGCGCGGCCTTGGTCGTCAGGAACGCGCCGTCGACGTGGATCGCCTGCATCTTCTTCCAGTCGGAAAACGAATAGTTCTCGATCGGATTGACGATCTGGATGCCGGCGTTCGACACGAGGATGTCGACCGAGCCGAACGCTTCGGCGACCTTGTCGATGCCGCTGTTCACGGCGTCCTCGTTGGTCACGTCCATCGCGACGCCGATTGCCTTGCCGCCTGCCTTGTTGATCTCGTCGGCAACCGCGTTCGCGCCGTCCTGGTTCAGGTCGGCGATCGCGACGGCCGCGCCCGCCTTCGCGAGCTCCAGTGCGATTTCCTTGCCGATGCCGCTTGCGGCGCCCGTGACGACTGCGGTCTTGCCATTCAGGTTGCTCATTTCGAATTCCCGTGGTGAAAGGATTGACAGGGAGAGGACTGCGGACGTGTTATTGAGCCAGGTAATCGTAGACGACTTCGCCGAGGCCGAGTGTCAAATCCGCGACGATGTGGCGCGCTTCGACGATCTCGAGCACCGGCAGGTCGGCCACCGGCGCAAGTGCGTGCGGCGCCAGTTCGAGCGACGCGGGGCCCGTCCATGCGCCCTTCATCTTGATGTCCTGCATGTAGTAGCGCACCAGTTCGCACACGCGGGCGGTGCCGTCGACGTGCGGGATGATCTTCAGCAGGAAGTTCGGGCCGGCGAGGCGTTTCGCCTGCTCGTCGATGTCGAGTTCCTTGTGCTTGTAGCCCATCGTGCCGGTCGCGACGCGCACCTTGCCGTAGTCGAGCGTGCCGAGGATGTGATCGGTGTTCACGTGCAGCGTGGGCGACGCGAGCTTCTTCGGGAAGCCCCACAGCTCGCGGCCGCCGGCGATCGGCGGGTGATCGTCGAGATACATCGCGAGCGTGTAGCCGCCGCGCTGGCCGTTGTATTCGACCGGGATCACCTGGCCGCTTTCGGTGTAGTCGCCGAAGCCGGTCGAATCGGCCATGCGGATGAATTCGTACTGCACGAGCGGCTCGGTGATCTGCAGCGGCTCGGGAACGATCTCACGCAGACGGTCCGGATCGGTGCGATACGTGATGATCAGAAACTCACGATCGACGAAACGGTACGGCCCCATCGGGAAAGCGGGGCTGGTCAATGGCATCGCAAACGCTTTTGATCGGACATCGCTGATTTTCATGCGGACTCCTTGTTGTTGATCGCTTCGTGGATGATTGGTCGTAATCGTATGCCTGTGCGTCGCCGTTGTGCGATGCCGCATATGGAATTAATTGTTGCCGATTTCGATTCATTTGCCGCGTAAATATTGAGATGAGCGGCACAAACGGCGTGGAGGGCGCCCGGCGGCCCGCTGTTCGCTCCGATCAATGACACCACGATGCAAAAAAGGTGAGGCTTTACGGGATGATTGGTGAGCTTCTACGGGAGACGGTCCCGCGCCGATGTGACAATTGTGTGAACTAGTGTTGCAGTGCGGGCTCTAAGTGCGTTCGCGCGCGGCGCACTGGCCGGCCCTCGTCATCGGGGGCCGACGCATTAAGCAACGCTTAAGCGGGTGCGCCCTAGCATCGTTTGCCTCCGACCGGCACGGCCGGTCCACTCATCACGCCCCACGCAACCGGATTCATGCAGAACCTCAATCTCACCCTGTTTTCCGCCATCAATGCCGGCGCCGCGCCGCACCCCGGCGTGGCCCGCCTCGCGATCTTCGCCGCCGACTGGCTCGTCTATGCGCTGCCTGCGATGCTGCTGCTCACCTGGATCTTCGGCGAGCGCCCGACGCGGCGCCAGGCGATCGAAGCCGGCGTCGGCACATGCGTGGCGCTGGCGCTCGCGCAGGTGCTCGGGCATTTCTGGTTTTCGCCGCGGCCGTTCATGGCCGGCGTCGGCACGCAACTGATTCCGCATGTGCCGGACAGCTCGTTTCCGAGCGATCACATGACGTTCGCGTGGAGCCTCGCCGTCGGCATGATGCTCGCCGGCAGCACGCGGCTGACCGGGTTCGTGATGGCTGCGATGGCCGTCGCGATTGCGTGGGGTCGGGTGTATGCGGGCGTGCACTGGCCGTTCGACATGGCCGGCGGTGTGCTGGTCGGCACGGCCGGCGCGCTGGCCGCGCACCTGTACGGGCAACGCGTGGTCGAGTTGCTCGAACGGATCGGCGACGTGGTGCACGCGGTGATGATGGGGCGCGAGCGCGCGCCCTGAGAGAACCAAGCGGGAGAAGTGCTGGCCGGACGCCATCAACCCGGCGTCTTGGCCGCGTCGGCCGATGCCGACGTGCCGTCGCCTGCTTCGTGCAGTTCGGGCGTTTCGCCCGGGTGCCGGGCGGCGTCGCGTTCGAGAGAACTTTCCTTCAGGATCGCGCACATCGCGACGAACAGCGCGAGCACGACGGCCGCCAGGCCGCAATAGCCGGCGATCTTCAGGTTGCGAAGGAAAGGCGAAGCGTGGCTTTCTCTTGTCATGACCGGGCGCTCCTGGGCGGGCTGCGGCGGCTGTCGCCCGACAGCGGCGTCGCAGACATACATATATACCAGCCGCGCCGCCGATGCCAAGCCCGCCGATGCGCGGACGCCCGTTCGCGTCAGTCTTCCAGCGTTTCGTGTACGGCCGCCGCACCGCGCTTCCAGTATGCCGCCGCGCGGATCCGCGACTTGTCGATGCCGCGCTCGCCGGTCAGGTGCAGGCGCACGGCGCGCATCGATTGCGCTTCACCCGCCGCCCAGACATAACCGTCGCCGGAGGACGGCAGCGGCAGTTCGCGCACCGCATTCAGCAGCACGTCGCCGTCCGCCGCGTCGGCTTCGGCGCGAAAACGCCAGATTTCATGCACGTCGGCGCGCGTATCGAACGCGATCTGCGCGGTGCGATCCGCGACTTCCAGCACGACCGCCGCACGGGCGCCCGCCGGCAATTGCTCGAGACGCCGTGCGATCGCCGGCAGCGCCGTATCGTCGCCGATCAGCAGATGCCAGTCGAAATCGATTGGGACCACGAACGAACCGCGCGGGCCGCCGATGCCGAGCCTTTGGCCGACGCTAGCCTGCGCCGCCCACTGCGATGCGGGGCCCGGATGGTTCAGCACGAATTCGAGATCGAGTTCGCAGGCGGCGCGGTCGAAGCGGCGTGGCGTGAAGTCGCGCGCGACCGGCTTCGGTTCGCCTTCGGGAAACTCGGGGCCGTTCGCGCCGAGCGTTGGCATCGCGGGCCGCTCGGCGCCGGGCGGCGGGAAAAACACCTTCACGTGATCGTCGAACGACGACGATTCGAAATCAGCGAGGTCGGGGCCGCTGAGCGTGACGCGCAGCAGATGCGGCGTCACGGCATGCACGCGCACGACCTGCAGCAGGCGGAACTTGAGGGTATGGCGCACGCGGGTCACGGTGCGCTCGGAGGTGTTCTGCATCAATCCGTTCTCCTTGGGGTTTGACGGGGCGGCGCGGATTACGCGCCGGTGCCGCCCTCGATTTCGGCCGTCGCGCGGCGCATGATCGCCGCGATGCGCCGTTGTTCCTCGGCATCGGCGGCGCTCTTGTGCAGCAGCGCCCGCTTGAGCGCGAGACGCGCTTCGACGAACTCCGGAAGCCAGCCGGGCTGTGCATCGTCCGGCGCTTCGCTGCTCGCCGATTCGCCAGCGAACGCGCGGCGCATGAATTCCATCTTGCGCGCGAGGTGCGTGAGGCGCGCGAACAGCGTGTCGACGCGTTCGCGCTGCGCGTCGAGATGCGCGCGGCCGGCATCGGTCAGCGCATAGCGCTTGCGATTGCCTTCCGCCTGCGACGCGACGAAGCCGACTTCCTCGAGATACGTGAGCGCCGGATACACCATGCCGGGGCTCGGGCTGTAGAAGCCGTTCGAGCGCGTGTCGAGCGCCTTGATCAGCTCGTAGCCGTGGCTAGGCTGCTCGGAGACCAACGCGAGCAGCAACAACTGGAGATCGTCGGAGCTGAACTGGCGGCCGCGCGGCATGCCGTCGTCGCCGAAATCGCCAAAGCCGCCGCGTCCGCCACGGCCGCCGAACGGACCGCCGCCGCCGAACGGGTCGTGGCCGCGGCGATGGCGGCCGATCGCGTGCCAGAGGCCGACGAACCAGTCAGGGCCGGCATGCGCACCATGACCGTCGCATCGGGCATGGCCGCGGGAGGGGTTGTGTCGCATGATCGTGTCCTATATATCGGAAAACATATCTAAAGATATATATCGAAAGATAGGGTGTCAAGGAGGATTATTGGGGGTGGGATGGGGGGCGTGCGGCTGTGCCGAGCGACCCGTTGTAGGTTGGCAAAAAAAGTGACCTTTTTTGCGGTATTTGAGCAAAACTATCAAATTATTGTTTTAAATAGTCTAAATTCGAACGGGCGAGTCCGGTTGCCAAGGCATCGAACATCTGTCGACCCGCTTGTCTGTCTCGATAGACGAGCGTGCCGACATAGTCGACTCGACGCTCTGAGCACGCTTGCTGGAGCAATCCACGATTAGGAGGGGCGAAGATTAAGTTCTAGCGATGTAACAAACGGGTTACCAACTGGACGGCCACAGTACGAGCGTTGCGCGTTGAGCGCCGCCAGTTGCGGCGTGGTTCGAAACTTGCGGCGTTTTCTCGGTAGCGGAATTGCAACGGTCTTAAATTTCAGTGACGGTTCGCCGATATCTGCTTATAGACACACAGGAATCCGCGAGATACAGTCGAAGTGAATTTCGCACGTGCGAAATTTGCGTTTGTCAAGACTTCACAGTGCTAAGTGGTCAGTCGGTCGGACTCCGCCGTCCCCAGTACGCTCCGGAGACACATCATGCTCGAGCTCATCTTCAATGAACACAAGGCTGCGCAGGTCGCTGGGTATTTGCTCGCGCGCGCCGCAGACCCAATGCCAAGCATGAAGCTGATGCGTCTCTTGTACCTCGCTGAACGGCGAGCGCTCCAAGAGTATGCAGAGCCGATTATTGGTGACGCGGTTCTCTCAACGGAGCAAGGTCCAGTGCTCTCTCGGACGTATGCTTTGCTCACTGGCGGTGATCCGAAGCCGGTGCTGGGGGGCTGGGACGAGTGGGTTTCGGATCTGGCGGACCACCAGGTTGTGTTGAACAAGAGCAAGGCTGTCAACGACTGGGTTTTTCGTTGCCTGAGTAAGGCTGATACAACCTTGTTGGACGCCGTTTGGGACCACTATGGTGCGATGACTGTCAGCCAATTGGTGGATGACGCCCAGCGCAGTTGCCCCGAGTGGACCGACCCACATCGAAATATGGTACCCATCCAGCATGAGAGTCTGCTGGCTGCGATCGGGTACAACCAAGCGCAGGTTGAGGCAATTATGGAGCGCCTGCGGGATCAAGCCGAACTCAATCAGATTTTTGCTATTCAAGCGGATTGAGCCATCATGGCATGGGCGCCAAGAGAAGGCTCAGCCGTACTCGTCCAAACGGGGTCGAAGAAGCATTTGTTTGCCGTATTGAACGATCCCATCCAGTTGAATGGGTATGGCAAACAGCCTCATATCTGCATGGTGAATTTCTCTACCGTCGTCCAAGGGATCTACCACGATCCAACCTGCGTATTTCAAGCTAAAGAGCATCCGTTTATTACCCACGAGAGTTTCGTGTTTTATGCCCGCGCTCGTGTAGTTTCGGAGGGGGATTGGACGACGCTGGTCACGCAGAAAATGTATCTTCCGCATAATACTGACTTCACTCGGCTGCAGATTGACCGAATTAAGGCTGGGCTGTATAAATCATCAAGCACGCCTTATGAGTTCACTAAATTTGGCATATAAAGACATACCATTGTCGGATCTACCAGTAGGTTCCCGCTTGCAAGCTCACCAGCATCCTCGAAATTAGATCAACGCCATCGGATGTATGAAGGTAATCAGCGGGCCGTCTCCCACCAAGAGCCGGAATCGGTGAGTGCAGCCAGTCAACCACCCACGCTCGCGAGTCAAAGTCCTTAGGATTTCCAGATTCGTCAACGATCTTCTGATCCCGCGCAGTGAGCATGTCGATCACGGCGAATGGGATGTTGGAAGTCAGACTCGCTGCCGGTGATTCACCATCGGCGGTTTCGTGGATGCTGGACATGTGTGCCTCGCGCTTGAGTTTCTGCGGGGCGACGAAGATAGCAATGGTCGAAGTCCACCGCTTGTAGCTTCATCATCACGCTAGGAATTATGTTGCTAAATTGGCCGAAATCCTAGGCTTGGGGGTCAAGAGATGAGATTGTTGCTCGGGTGGTGTATTCGCAGGGCCCGGATTCGCGAATGGTTGCCGCGATTTGGTGTACGCATATCGGCCCGACTTGAACGCATTGAACTCGACCATGGTGAATCAGTCAACGGTCAAAATCCATGGCGCCTCACAGCACAATGGCTTAACCCGGCGACGAACAAGGTCTACGTATTCCAGAGTGATGCGCTCTGGTTCGATCCGAGACTCTATGTACGGAGCAACGAGGTTGACGTTGTCATCAACCCCGCCAACCCGAAGCAGTACGTTGTCGATACCTCATTTCTTCCGCAGCTGGGCTAGAACTGTTCCTGTAGTAGCCCGAAGGAATTTGTCACACAACGCGCCGCTTATGAACCTGCACGCGCGAGGTTGCGGCACAGGTGGGCGCGGGCGGCACGGCCACCGAAGCGATCCTCGCGTGTATGGGGCGCTTGTGACAAGTCACTTGCGACCGGCGGCTGATTTCGGGCGATTCTGTCCGAGTGTTTCAACGAAGTAATGGCCGATGATTTTGTCGATGCCTGACGCATCGAGGGCGACGCGAATCGCCTGCTCGCTGGGCATGTCCTGTAGGCGCAGCATGTTGGGGGAAAATTCCCAATCGATGAATCCGCTCTTGTCGATGAACGCAGTGTGCTGGGTGCCATCGAGTCGATAGACAATCGCGTATTTGATGCTGTCGTTGTACACGCGATTGTTAAACGTCTCGGTATGCCGGAACACGAGCGCTCTTTTCATTCTCATGGCGAAACCGATATGGCTTGGGGGGGAACCACTCATGCACTTCACCATTTTCGAAGCTGTTGACAGGTAGATAGTGATCTTGTGCAGTTCGCTTCCCGCTTCCCATTTGAACGGCTGGTCTCCGACGTAATACTGGCTGACTTCCGGTATCTCGACATTCGTTGCTTCATACGCTCGCAAGATGAGCGGTGGGTCGAAATCTTTGAGGGGGATCACCATGCCGTCCTGCTCGGCATGGACGTGGAAAACCGGAATGGCGCGGTCTTTCATGTTGATCAATGTCAAGCGACTTATGCCCGATGCGGCATGCCGCCTGACGCCCCACGTGGCCTGCGCGATCACCCGGAAGCCGATTTTTGTCCACGCAAAATACAGCGTAAAGGGAATGGCGACCAGGCCGAGGTTGCGAATAATGTCAATCGCTGCGGATACTGCTGAGACTGTCGAGATGGCTGAGGCTGTGACGGCTGCGGTTGCGGTCATGCGTGTATCCGGTAGTGGTGGGGTGTCGAGCGCGGGCCTGTCAGTAATTTCGTGTTCAAGGCACATGATGCTCCGAAGGAGACTATATGCCTCGCAAACCGAAAGCCAAACCGGTAGACCTGCCGGCGATTCCTGCCGAGCTGCTTGAGCAATTCGGCAGCGGCCCGATGACAGCCGAAGTGATCAATGCCGCGACGTTGGCCCTTAAGAAGGCGCTGATCGAGCGAGCGCTGGGCGGCGAGATGAGTCACCATCTCGGCTATGGATCACGCCACCTCAGGAACAACTGCGTATCAAGAGAACCAACAGCGTTCACGATAGGACGGCCTTGCGAAGAACGGTACAGCACGAGATATTGGAGGGCGAGGACGCCGTAGCATTCATAGATGGCGATCGATTCGAGTGCAAGGTGAACTGTGCCGCTGATGCTGGCGACCTCGTCGGCAACGTCCGATTCGTGTTATGTATTTCCTTGGAGGTCGCGGTTGACTCGGGAATTCCGGTGTGCCAAGAGATTCGCGCTCGAATCAAACCGCCGATTGGTATTCGGCCTGCAACAGAGTAGCCCCTCGGGAGCAAGGCCCGCTACCTAGTGTGCAGGCTGCAGTCGTACCTGCTGCGCGTGCGGTTTCGTGCGACCAGCCTGTCGGCGTCGCTCGGGCTGGAGCGAGAGGTGCAATCTGTGGACAACCTCCGACGTGATCATTGACGCGGTCGTCAGACGTCGAACCGAACGGACTCGTGGCGCCATAGGCCGAATTGATTTACCAGTAGGCACCCATTTGTCCGCTCACTAGCATCCTCGAAATTAGATCAATTCCATCGGGTGTGTGAAGGTAGTCTGTCGGCCGTCTCCCACCAAGAGCAGGAATCGGGGAGTGAATCCAGTCAAGCATCCACGCGCGTGAGTCAAAGTCATTAGGATTCCCAGATTCATCGACCATCTTTTGCACAAGCGCAGTAAGCATGTCGATCACGGTTGATGGGATGTCTGAATTAGGACCAACGGATGGAAATTCTGTACCGAAGGTTTCATTGATGCTGCACATGTGCACCTCATGCTTGAATTTTCTCGGCTGACAAAGACGTCACCTGTCGAAGCCCATCGCGTGTAGCTTCATTTTTCGTCGCGCTGAGAATTATGTTGCTAATTTGGTCGAATTCCTAGCTCGAGGATGACCGAGAGATGAGACTGCTCGGTCGAAGTTGTGTGCAGGCGGCGAGAAGAGCATTCCTTCCGAGTGGTGAGGTTTGCGGGTTGCTGCGGACGGAGAGTAGGCACATTGGTGGCTGGTTGCCGAGCTTAGATCGAAACGATCCCCAGTCGTTGCAAAGAGCTGTATTGCTGACCGGAGCTCAGATATCCGCTCGGGGTTTTGTTCCAGAAGAAACATTCTAACTCGCGCTGAAATCGACGAATCCCTTTGTGGGTGGCGTTTTCAGCGCGCGTCCGTGTCTCTGTAATTATCCTATTGCATCGCATGCGAAGTACAAAAAGCTCCCTAAAATCAAAGCGGTGCTTTTGACTTCTTGCGCGGAGTCACCATAACATTGCTCGGTGCTAAGAACTCCTTTCATGAGTTAACTAGGTGAGCCCCTTTTCCGAACGACTACGCGCACTCAGACTTCGCTACGGCATTCGCCAGAAGGATCTGGCAGTGGCCATGGCGCTTGAGCAAAGCTACGTCTCGGCCATTGAGCTTGGTACGAAGGGCCCTCCCTCGCCGGCAGTCGTTGACCGGCTCGCCGCGTGCCTGCGGCTCTCAGACGACGAACACTCGAGTCTGCACGAGGCCCTGTTGCTCTCGCAACGACACTTCACGATTCCTCATACGGCGTCTGCCGACGTATATCGTCTCTGCAGCGAGCTTTGGCACGACCTGGACAGGCTGACCGATGCGCAAGTGCGCGTGATTCGCGATGTCATCGCAATGCGAAGCGGAATGGGCCAGGAGGTAGAGCGACCGATTGTTGGTCGCGTGGTCAGAAGAGGGAAGGAGGACGCCAAAATGTAAAAAGCGAGACAAACCCAAAGGCTTGCCCCGCTTCTTGTGTGGGCTGGACGCACCACTAGTTGACGCCGGTAGTTTCGTCCAGATGATCCATATCGTCAAGCCTTCTTCCCTTCCGTTTGTATCCATCGACCACGCGTAGCACGCGTGGCGGGGTGTACTTACGTCCGAAATTTGGTGCTATCCGTATCTGTACCCGCGTGAAGAGCGGGCGGATCTCCTATTACTGAACCATGAAGAAGACGACTACTGCACGCAAAGTGCTGACCCGATCTGGACGACGTGTCCGCTACTTGTATCCCTCAACCAAGAATCGCGCGCTCGTGCAGTGTGAATCGCGGCTTGAGTTCGATGCGGCCATGCACTTCGAGTTTTCGCCGGACGTCGCACGCTATCGCGAGCAACCGACCCGAGTGACTTATCGCGACCGCCACCATCGAGTACGGCAGTACTTTCCCGATTTTGAACTGACGATGAGAAATGGAGCGTCTGTACATGTCGAGATCAAGCCTTCATCGAAGCTACGTCGGGTTGACCTGCGTGAGCGGCTGCAAGATATCGCGCAGCACTACGCGCATCGAGGTCAGTCGTTCAAGGTTTTGACCGAACGCGACGTCGGAGGTGCAGCAAGAATTGCCAATCTTGAGCGCCTAAGTTATCACCGCCGATCCACTCCATCCGGATTCGAACGTGTTGAGCTTTTGCGGCGTTTAGCTCAGGTTCAACCGTTGACATTTGGCCGTGCCTGTTCAATCGCAGGGAGTGAACACGCGATCATGCGCCTGCTGTCAGCAGGTTGCCTGGAGTTCGATCGCGACACCGCATTGACGAATTCGACCATGCTGCGCTTCGCCTCGGAGGAGCAATCATGATCCGATTCACCTTCAAGAAGGGTCTGGTATTCCGAGAAGGACTCAAACGATGGACGATTATTGGCCGGACGGTTTTCGGGAAGATAAAGCTCGAGTGTGATGAGGGCGAGCCGCGCACGATGAGTCGCGACGAGCTTTACCAAGCGGTTTTGCTCAACACGATGTCAATCGATGAGCAGAGTCTGAATGTCGATCCGAACGTGCTGTTCACGGCCGTTCCACGCGATCTCTCTACATTCCCGAAACACCATCAGCAAAATGCACGGCGTCGGCACATTTACATGCAGAAGCTGACGGAAAGTTTCACTGATACGAACGCGTGGATACGCGAACAGACCGCGAAGATTGCTGCAGAGATCGGCGATACGGTGGTGCCCTCGGTCAGCAGTATCAAGCGCTGGTGGAGACAATATCGATACACGCAATGTGTCACCAAGCTGACCGATCGCAGAACGAATAGCGGGCGTCGACGCGATGGCGTCATCCAGGTGCTATTTGAGGAGGCTGTTAACGAGATATATCTCGATCCACAGAAGCGTTCGGGACAAGATGTCTACGGTAGCTTGGTCGAGAAGATCAACCAATACAACAAGAATCGACCTGATCAGTCGCCGCTCACCTGTCCTGTCGAGTCGACGGTGTATCGCTGGTTGAGGAACCTCGATCAGAACGTGGCGGACGAAGCGCGGCTGGGGAAAGACCTTGCCGCTAGAAAGGCCCGTTGGGTGAAGGGAATGGCCACAGCCGATTTTCCCTTGCATCGTGTCGAGATCGACCACACGCCTCTGGATGTCCTGGTGATCGACCTGGCCACGAACCTGCCGTTGGGCCGGCCGTGGATCACGGTTGCTATCGACCGATATAGTCGAGTCATTCTTGGCTTCTATATAAGCTTCCGAACTCCCTCGGCCCAATCGGTACTGCAGTGCCTCAAACGCGCGATCTTGCCAAAGGCGGGATGGGGCAAGATTGTCGATCTGCATCGCGAACATCCTGGGTACGGCATTCCGCACCTCGTTGCCGTCGACAACGGCATGGAGCTCCACGCGGAAGCGGTCCAGATGGTGTGTGGCGAGATGGGCATCTCGATGCTCTATTGCCCCGCGGGGCAACCGGAGTTCAAAGGGGCTGTCGAGCGAGTAATCGGCACAATCCAGCGCTCAGTGATGCATAAGCTGCCGGGGACCGTGTTCTCGTGCGTCGATGAACGTGGCGATTACCCGGCGGAGCAACTGGCCGCGATCGATCTGAAGACGCTGACGCAGATCCTTATCAAATGGATCGTCGACGAGTATCACTATACGCCGCATCGCGCGTTGGGAATGACTCCAGCAGAAAAATGGCAACAGGGTATCGCGAACGTACGGATCGAACTGCCGGCACACCCGCAACTGCTCGATGTATTGACGGGACTACCGGAGAGCCGAACCGTTTGGCACTACGGCGTCGAGCTTGATGGCCTGTACTACAACAACGAACACCTCCAGGTACTGCGCAGCCGTGCGCGCAACTACCGGACGCACGTGCAGTTGAAGCGCTACGAAGATGATGTCAGCTACATCCACGTCTTTGATGACGAAGCTGGGAGCTATTTCAAGGTGCCCGTTACGCAACGATTCGCGAACTATGCGGACGGCATGACCTTACACCAGCATCTTCTGATTCGCCAACGGACAAGGCTTGCTCACGGGAACAAGTGGAACGACGAGCATCTGTTGCGAGTGAAGGCTGAGATCCAGTCCATGATTCGCGAAGCTTTGCGGGCGAAGAAACTGCGAGATCGCAAGCGAGCTGCTTCCCTCGATATCACGGACAGCGAGCAAGTGTTTTCTGATGAGTCGAGCGATCGTCGTCGCTCTCGCAACTCGAGTCGGCCACGTATCCGAGAATCGCAACAGCCTATGCCTGACTCGTTCGACATCGGACAGATCCCCGATCTGAATGGCTCGCCGAATCCCAAGTATCAAGGAGACGCTCGTGGGTACTGATATCCAAACCATCAAAAAAGATCCTCTTGATTTTCTTGCGACGATCGGCCTTCCTGAGGACGCGAAGAAGTCACGTACTCTGGTCGTCAGATTTTCGATACGAAAAGAACTCATCCACTATGACCGATTCTGCATCGCTTTGCGGCGGATCGCTGCTATTCATCGTCAATGGCGAGCGATGTCACCGGGGCCGCGCGCACTAGCATTCTTGGGACACACTGGAACCGGGAAGACCACCATCCTGAAGTTCTATGCCAGCCAGTTCGAGCGGTTTGAAACAACCGAAGGCCCGGTTGTTCCGGTGCTATATGTTGTCATGCCATCGAGGCCAACCATCAAGAACCTCGTGCAGGCGATCCTCCATGCACTAGGGGATCGAATACGGCGAGCTTCGGCGGAAGATCGGACGATATACCTCCTCGAGCTACTCAAACAATGCAGGGTGGAATTGCTGATCATCGACGAATTTCAGCATTTCGTCGACGCCGGGCAGATAGCGGAGGCAAGTCGCGCAACGGATTGGTTGAAGAATCTCCTGGAGGCTAGCAGCATTGTGATGATCGTAGCGGGCCTGCCGAAGAGTGCTACGGTTCTGGAGGCTAACCCTCAGCTGACCCGGCGATTCTCAGCGCATCATGAGCTGCGTCGGTTTGATTGGGCGCTGCCGGACGATCGTCGGGAATTTGCTGGCGTACTGAAGTACATGCAGAGCCGATTACCCTTGCCGTGCTCCGAACTTTATTCTCCGGATTTCGCGATGAGAATGTACTTGGCTTCCGCCGGTGTAATCGACTACGTTGCCAAGATCATCGACGGGGCGGTTTTGTGTGCCATTGAGCGTGGTAAGAGTCGGCTCGGTCTTACGGAATTCGAACAAGCTTTTGCCGAGGAGGTCTGGGCTGGTGGGGTAGGTAGGCTCAATCCATTTCACCCCGATGCGGAGTTGCGTGATCTCGTGGGTACTGGTGAGCCCTTCTGGTATCTCGCTCGCGACGTGAATGGAAATGGCAAGAAACTCCGCTGAATCGTCGGTAGCGGTTGCAATCGCCTCTCCTCCAAGGATGTTTATGCACCCGGTCATCCAGGTCGGAGAGGCGAGTTCGGCCTATATGAAGCGCATCGCCGTCAGCAATGGTATCTCGCTAGATCGCCTGTATCAGCTTGGTGTAGTCCTCGACGAGACGGCTCTTGAGAAGGCGTTGTCTTGGGATCGTATCGCGCCCCCGGTCGAATCGAGACGATACTTGAATAGTCTGATCAGTTTACGTCGCTCTGCGCCCAGGGCGTGGCTGAACAAGACTGCACGGTGCTGCCCGCTTTGCTTGCGCGAACAGACGCGCTGGGCAGCCGAGTGGGAATTGCGTCCCTATCTAGCGTGCACCAAGCATCGATGCTGGCTGATCGATCGGTGTGGCGCGTGCAACCGACCCATACTTTGGACAAGAAAATCGCTGCTTTGCTGCGACTGTGGAGAACGGTTTGCAGACATGCAAACATCGTCAGCACCAACGAAGTTCACTGAGCTATCCTCAATAATAGCTAGTAGGCTTCCAAATTTTTGCGGAGAATCTTCTGTATTCGATGGACTTTCGTTGCATGAGATGATTGTTCTTGTTGTGCACTTCGGGAGCCCGGCTGATGCCGACAAGGGCGGTTACTTTCGTGGGGCAAGTCACATCGGCGAAATGAGCAACGCTATCGCGACTCTCGAACCAGCGGCTGATGCACTATCAGCTTGGCCATGTGGCTTTTTAACGTATCTGAGTGCCATGCACAAGGAGCGAGGTGATGACGAGGGATCCATCGAATCAACCTTTCGCGGCATCTATCTTTATATTCGCTCAAATCATCATAAAACGCAATTCGGATTCCTGAAGGAATGCTTTTTGCAGTACCTCGTCGACCATTGGCCGTGGCCTTCGCTTGATCGCAGAAATTCCATGGTGGACGCCGTTTCATCTCGATTGCCTTGGATGTGGGCCTCCAGCGCTGCTCGAGAACTCAATATGAAAGAGGAGAAGCTCAAGGAGTTGGCCGGGAAGGGGCTAATCGAGGTCAAATATCGCCCGTCTCGAAGCAGGCGAATGTTGCTAGCAGTTCGGCGCGAAGACCTACCGAAGATTCGGCAGATCTTGCATGAGCAGTCGGGTATCAAGGCGCTACGAAATCTTGGGATTTCGAATCGACGGCAGATCGTGTTGCTCCCGCTCCTCTTTCCGGAGGCTCAAGGAGGCACCGTGCAGTTCAACAAACGAGTAAACGTGCAAGTGTTGAGATCCGGTATCGAGAAGCTACTCAAGCTTGCCGAAGATTTACCGCTCGTCGATTATGAGGGCGCCGGACAGATAGCGTTGGCACGGGTGCTTCGGTCGTGCGCTTGGCGTAACGAGATGGTCGAGCGTCTTTTTCGGTTGATCCTTAGTGGCGAAATGAAGCCGGAAGCAGTTCTGAGGGGCAGGCCAGGCTTTACCGGCTGGCTGTTTTCTCGAGAGGCGCTGGAAAGAACCAAGCTTGAGGGCTCGCTGACACGGCTGAGGGCGTATTCGCAGGCGGGCGCCAATGTGCTTCCCGCGGTGGCGCCACCAAGCCGGACGATATCGACGCCATCGTGAAGGCGTTTTCACCCACGCCCGTCACCGTCGTCCTCGTCAGCCCCAACACGTAACAGCAGGTCTCGAGAAGCTCGACGTGCGGTGTAGTCGCGTTGGTGGGTTCGTCGCGATGGCGGCTTGGGCCGGCTTCGAGGACCCGGTGCAGTCGCTCGTCAAGAGCGGATCGTCGCCGGCGGCAAGCTTCGGCTGATCGACCCGAATGTGGATTCGTTGCGGCGCGGCGCTTGTTTCGGGCGTGTCTCAGCGATCTAGGAGATAGCGCAGAAGGCTTTTCTCAAGCCGCGGGACGCGGTGTAGCGGTTCAGCAACAGCGTCGCCCGAACACAGATGGACGCCCAAGCAAATGGAGCTTAATTAAGGTGCGCCGCCGCCTTCACCGGCGTTAGGCAACGTTCCTTTGCGCCGATGGCATCTCTATCCGACCTTCTGGGTCTTCGCGATAGAGCTGGGGTCGGGACGTTGAAGCAAAATGTGGGCCGCCACGCCCAACGCATCGGCTAGGCGCTCAATATTGTCAAGCGAGACATTGATCCGCGCCCGTTCCACTTGGCTGATGAATGTTCGATCTAGCTCTGCTGCGAATCCGAGTTGTTCTTGACTCAGCGAGTTTCTGACCCGAACCGCGCGCACGTTGAAGGCGAGCACATCCCGCAACGACACAAGTCGTTGATTTGGATCGGGACCTTTGAGCGGGGCTGGCATGCCCACTATGGTTCCGATATGATGCGTTAGCATCCACGGTGTTTGCATCACATAACGTCTGGCTTGGTCGAAGCGAGGAACGACGGAGGCGTCGACAGCTTGCGGGTCATGCTAGGTGAGTCGACCACTGACAATCGCAGAATTCGGGAATACGATGAAAAGGATCTGTGTTGGGCTCATCGCACTCGCCGTAACAGGCACCGTGAATGCGGTAGATTGGAAGCATTATCAGAATTTCAAAGATTCATTTGAATTTAAGTATTGGCTAACCGGTGTTACCGACGGATTCTATGCAGTAAACGAATCCTTGACAAAAGACCCCAGAAAGGGGGTGTTTTGCTTGCCACCAAGTGTCGATCTGGATATGAAAAACAAGCTATCGATCCTGGATGATTATCTGTTGAATGCACCAGGTGCAATGTCGGTGGTTAACAATCCTCCGCCTGGAATCAATGTTTTTCAATTGATCAGACTTGATTATTTGCATGCCTTGTCCACGCGTTTTCCGTGCAAGTAGCCTTAATTGGGCGTGGGCAGGAATTGAATATAAAGGATTTAACGAACAGGTGGCTTGCGTGCGAACAGCTCAAGATCGACGTACACGTGGCTAATAGATCACGCGACCGAAATTGCACAGAATCTTCGACAAAAACTTCTTCGATCTGGCCAAGGAAAATCAAGATCTTGCCCTTATCGCCAACGGCTTGCTCGAACCTCGGTACGCGACCGGTGGCATCGGCGCGGCGCTCGTCGTACGTGCTGCGCTGTATTTCGAGCGCGCCTACGACACGTCCGTGCGCGCCGCGATTGCCGAGTGCTTCGAAGAGTATGTCCAGGCCGTACCCGACAAGTTGACGTTTGTCTGGAATAACGGCAAGGCCGCACAGGCGATCACGATGGCGAAGCCAATAGCAGTGCTTGCCACTTTATTGACGCCCGAGGATCGTTTTGACTTCGACTACGTCGGGGGTAAAGAGCCGACTGACGCGAGCCTCTATCAGTTCTCCGTGGTAGGTCTGCGGCAACGGCAGGAAAAGGCCGGAAACCGAGGATTCAACGCGTTGTCATTTTCCTGGCCCTCGGCTAACGTACTGTCGAATCCTGACGCGTTCGTGAAGCTCTTCTTTGACGCGGCGAGTCGACTTGGCGCGGCTCACGGACACGCAGGTTTCGCGGTCAATCTCTCGCCCACGAGCGTCAATCAGAACGAATCCACCGAATATTTGATCTCGCGCATGTTGCCAGGCCTCGATGTGGGCGTGCCTAGCGACCTCGCAACGCGTCAACTGAAAGGGAAGATAAAAACGGTGGATTGGCTGACTGCCATTGATCAATCGATGCTCGACGCCGTGGGCGGCCTCTCGCGACTGCGCTCCGAGTTGCCTCAGGAATGGTTCGCGATCGGAGACTACGGCCGCGGTATTGTGGTCCGTGCCGGAGTCATACCTGATTCAGGAGCTTCCGACGTCGACGGTCAACCGCCCGTTGTACCTCCTGCCTATATTGTGCTCGATCACGTATTGCGCATGATCCGGACGAATGATCTCGATGCGTTGCAACACGGTTCTGTGAGCGGAGAGGCGGCGACCTACAATACCGCCAAGTCGACGACCGAATGGCTACGCCGTTACGAAGTAAGCGACGAAGTGCTGCAGAATGCCCAAATAGCCATTCTCGAGACGCCCAAGTTATCTGAAAACAACGAGATCTTCCACCGAGGTTAATGTCCCTTGTTCCTTTCAGTCTAAGCAGGGCTGCGATCTACGGGCGGGTATCAACTCGAGTGTGGACGGCCGGTCCGAGCACACTTGGTGACCAACTGACAAGGGTCTGAGTTTAGGCAAAAACTCGATGCGATTCAACGCTTTGTCGCAATCGGCTTTTTGCGAAAGCCGCCTTTTTTTCGATTTCCATCGCCGCGTCATGCGCCTTTTGAAAGCATCGAGTATTGTGATCCACTTTTTCGCCCATCTCGGTGAGGTGCAGGACTTGGCGAAAATTTCCCCAAAAAATATTCATCTGACCGTACATTTCGCTGCAAGCCTCAGAGGCTGAGGACGCATGAAAATCAACGATCATTCTGATTTCGTCGGCTTTCTCGCATAATGAAAAATATTTTCCATTGAATTCGTCAACAGACATTGATGCGCTCCACATGATGTTGAGTCCAGTTATGGAGAATTCTCGAGCTATATGACTCAGAAGTTTATGTGCAGTGGCTAGTTGAATGGCTGCAGTTTCATTGGATTTCGTCAGCAGATCGATTCTGGATTTTTCCTTGGCAAGTGCGAGTTGAAATTGATTATTGATATCTAGGTTGATTGTTTGGGTTCGGCTCGTGATGAAAACGCCGACAAGGGCCAAAATGGCCCCGGCTACGCCGGCGAATGCAGTCAGATAAATAGGTCCCATTGTTTCTCCAAAAAAATCAAAATGTAGTTGCAAGGCACGAAAATCGTGACCGATGCGAAAGGACGTGTGCTATCCGCTTCGGCGCTTGTGCGCTGACGTTGAGAGGCGGTCATTTCGGTCCATGGGGGCTGCGCTTCCAGAGCGGAATAAAAGCGACCGCGATAATAACTAACGCCAAGATAAAATCGAAGGGCAATAGACTTCCAACAGACGGTGGTGGGCCAATCAGATAGGATCGCAGGGTCGCCATACCAAGAATCGCCGCGATGAGTTCCAGTCCAGCTGGTTCCTGCGGTCGACGCCAGACGTATAAGACAGGCGTGGCCGAGATGGCAAGCAACGAAAAAACGAACCCGATATACCAGAAGCTTCGCTTGATGGTAAATCCACAGGAACGCATCCCAGAGGATTGATTGCTCTGACTTGTGAAGGTATCGAAGCGTGCTGGTGTCGCATCATCCACGCCGATGTCGCGTCGTGCGTCCCATCCAGACTCGCCATCGAAGCGAACACTTAGCTCCAACGGGACACTTGCGACTGGTTGTCCAGACTGCGTTTGCAGATTCAATTGTGCCGATTTTATGCCCACCCAATATTGGTCGAAAGGGTAATTTCGAAGGGATCCGATGCCGACAGATCGTTCTTCGATATCCATCTGATAAACCGCGATCGAACCAAGCCTGGTTTCGACTGGAGGGGAAATGGATACCGGTAGCCCGGCAAAATGTATATTTCCGTCTTCTGACATCGCGGGAAGGCTGGCCCATCCTCTCAGCGACTCGGGGGCGGCTTTCGGCCACAGCCAGACCGGAACATACACCGAACCTTTCATACGGAATTTTCCACCCGATCCCCCCTCGATATGCAGATACACTTGTCCGATGCCTTCTGGAGATGAGCTCGCGCGACACTTGTCTCGTCCGTGTGTATCGAATACGTCGGTCGGGGCGTCGGTCGGGGCCCACAGTAGATATCCCGCGGCGGAAAAAATAAAGGATGCTAGTGTGAAAATGGAAAAAATCTTCCCAAAATTTACTTTCATGTGGTCGGGATAATTGTGGAATTCGATGTTCCAAAATTTCTGCTGGGCGCTTCAATGTTATCTTCCCTGCCCCGAAATGCGATGTGGAGTCAGGGGCGAGCCGGTAATTCATCGCTTACTTTCTCCAGCGTTTCCTCCTCGCGATAGTGGAGCCTACAAGGATGGGTGTGAAAAAATTCGCTTAAGCATTCGTCGAAATTATCGTACATCTGAGATCGATTTTAATCAATGCAATGTACGCTAATTTTTTCGGTGCGCCGTTGATTGTCGGTCGATCTAAATCGGCCTGGAGATTTGTGGTGGCGAATTTGAGCGGGAATTCTGGGTGCGCCGCGCTATAGATCTTCGTTTGTTGTGAATTAATATCGATATAAATGGAAGGTCCGTTGGCGACGTGACTATGTGTCCTGGTAAGCGCTGTCGACCGAGCGCGAGTTGCGCAGAAATATCAACGTATTCGGCGGCGGTTGCCAGAATCGATTGCTTGGTTTCGTGAGTGCGGACTTGAGGTGATTGGGACGACTCAAGCTGAATCGGGTGGTCCGCTATGAGAGGCTGCTTGGCTACCGTACCTTCGAGGTAGCCGTGCTTGGGGGAATCTTGAACGGCGCGCATGTTTGTTCGACGGTCGAAGGCTGCGCCATTGCTCGTAGTGCGGAGCTAGGGTCCACACATCGGATATGCACTCTCGCGCTATATTGAGCGCAGCATCGCCGACCGATCGGCCGACGATGAGGATCGAAAAACTACCGCCTTATTCGACGTCAGCGGCGACAATCAGAAAGCGATCGCGGTTCTTCGCCTTGGCGATCCATTGAGGCGGCTTGCCGCGGCCGCTCCACGTAGCACCGGTCTTCGGATCCTGATACTTCGGAGCCGCAGGCGCACGCTTGCCAGCGACGCTCCCACGCTTTCGCCCGAAGATCTGCTCAGGCGTAATACCATATTCCGCCACTTGTTCCCGAATCGCCGCAACAATCGTTTCAAGTTCCGCGAGACGTGCAGCCTCTGCCTGTTTTGCCAACGCATCCGCCTGTGCTTTCAGTTCAAGGTAAGTTGCCATAGGCTTGGGGAGTTCGTTTAGTTAAAAAGCGAAGACTAGCCCCCAAACTTCATCGGGTCAATCCGATACGAAATCTCCCCAACGTTGAAGTGTGTCCACGGGTAAGCTAGCAGGCATCGTCGAAGGAATGCTACCGATGTGAGGAGCTGCATTGTCCGCCGATCAGTTGAAGCGCTTGCGCAAGGCACTCTTGCCATACGGATTGAAGCTGCTCGATACGGAGTGGCTCGGCTGGCATGCGCAATATCGATTCCGCTGCCCAAAGGGCCATGAAGTGAGTCGATCGGGCTCTCATCTTTTCTATCACCTCGTGAACTGCCCTGCCTGTAGAGATGACGAAGCTTTGCAGTACCTTAAACACCTCGCGCGTCAGGCAGGTGGCCGATGTCTGTCGGACCGATATGTGGGGCGATCGACACGCTATAGATTTGCTTGCCGTGAGGGGCATATCTTTGAAAAGTCTGTCGGTAGTTTGGAGAAAGGGGCTTGGTGCGTACTGTGCGCGCATGCCAAACATTCGAAACGCATGGCCGCCCCCGACGGGATGAACCGAATGCGCAATGTCGCGCGTTCGCACGGCGGCAAATGCCTGACGAAAATCTACACCAAACTTTCAGACCGCTATCGTTTCCGGTGCGCGGAAGGTCATGAATGGGAGACGGTTGGTCTCGAGGTCACGCGCGGTGCATGGTGTCGCATCTGTTCGAACCAGCAGAAGGTCCACGCGTATCGCCTCAAGGATGGGATGACTCGCTTACGCGCGTGCGCCGCGAACCACGGCGGAAGCTGCCTTTCCCAAGTTTATGAAGGAAGTAAGGCAAACTATCGGTTTCGATGTAAGGCCGGTCACGAATGGGAAATGTTAGGTGCGCGGATCTTTCGTGGAGCATGGTGCACGGAGTGCCAGCATGAGGCGAAGCGATTTGGTATCGACCTCATGCGTCGGTTGGCGGCCGGTCACGGAGGGCGTTGCCTAACCAATTCCTACAGGAATACAACTACCCAACTGGAATGGGAGTGCGCACTAGGGCATCGCTGGTGGGCTTATCCAGGGGCAGTCGTTCGAGGTCATTGGTGCGCCGCCTGCAGTCACAATGCGGCCAAACTCGGTATCGACCTGATGCGTATGATTGCGGCCGAGCGTGGAGGAATGTGTGTCTCCACAAGCTATGTGAATAGTGCGACAAAGCTGGAGTGGGAGTGCGCGTGGGGCCATCGCTGGCTAGCTACGCCCAATTCTATCCGGCGTGGCCACTGGTGCGCTCGTGACCTGCTCCCCGCGTTTAGTACGGTGACGGTGTAGAGTCCGTTCGAGAGAGGAACGGCAATGAAAAAGCGATTC
>NZ_JAWRYD010000163.1:0-327 GCF_046534765.1 Burkholderia sp. SIMBA_062 | reverse complement strand
GCCTCGCATCTCCTTGAGCCGCTCAAGCACTTGCTGCACGCGTAGGCCCGGCAATGAAGTATCAACCTCGATGGCCAGGCACTCGCGCGTGTAGTCGTCGACCACGTTCAGGCATCGAAACCGCCGACCATAGGCCAGCCCGTCAGAAACGAAGTCCATTGACCAGCTCTGATTCGGGCCTGTTGGTAACGGCAGCGGCGTGCGCTCGACGGCCGCAATACGCTTGCGTCGCCGCTTGCGCACGCTCAGTCCCGCCTTGCTGTACAGGCGCCAGATGCGCTTGTGGTTGGCGAAGCAGCCCTCCCGCTGCAACAGCACGTGAATCCG
>NZ_JAWRYD010000162.1:0-328 GCF_046534765.1 Burkholderia sp. SIMBA_062 | reverse complement strand
GCTCGAAGATCACGTCGTCGGGTTGCAGCGTCATCGTCACGATGGCGTCGCGCAGCAACTGGTAAAGCTGCGTGGATAGCGCGTTCGCGCGGTCCAGCTGGAAATCGGCCTGAAGGAGCCGGGCGACGAACGCCTCCGGTTCGTTGCGGTTTTCTGTCATATCTCGGATGGGTTGCGCTGGGCGTTCCGCCATGCGGGCCGGAACCATCCCGTCAGTATATTAGTGTCCCAATTCTTTAGGCTCCGCCCGACGGGCGCTCCAGGGATTTCCCTCGGTCGCGCCCGCTTTCGTTGTGATCGCGGCCAGGTTCTTCTATCATCGAAGAAC
>NZ_JAWRYD010000048.1:0-46518 GCF_046534765.1 Burkholderia sp. SIMBA_062 | reverse complement strand
CTGGAGCGGGAGACGAGTCTCGAACTCGCGACCTCAACCTTGGCAAGGTTGCGCTCTACCAACTGAGCTACTCCCGCGTATTGCTGCCTACTGCTTCCGTCACACACTTACTTCGTCGTGCAGCGGAGAAGCGAGATTATGGCGAAGGCACATTCGTGTGTCAAGGGCTTTTCCAGCCCTTTTTCCAAAAACCGGCGCGATCGAATCGGCGGATCGCGTCATGCGCCACCGCGCTCGCGGATCTGCGGCCATGCGAGCTTCATGTAGTACAGCATCGACCAGATCGTCAGCACGGCCGCGAGATACATCAGCCACTCGCCCCACACGCGCGTATCGATCGTCGCGATGCCGAGCGGCAGCGGACCGTAGTACAGCAGCATCGGGATCGCGACCATCTGGCACGCGGTCTTGAACTTGCCGAGCTGGTTCACCGCGACGCTCTTCGACGCGCCGATCTGTGCCATCCATTCACGCAGCGCCGAGATCGCGATCTCGCGACCGACGATCACCAGCGCGATCGCCGCATCGACCCGCGAAATCTGCACGAGGATCAGCAGCGCGGCCGTCACCATCAGCTTGTCCGCTACCGGATCGAGGAAGGCGCCGAACGACGACGTCTGGTTCCACTTGCGGGCGAGAAACCCGTCGAACCAGTCGGTCAGCGCGGCGAGGATGAAGATCGCCGCTGCCGCGAGGTTGCGGTGCGCGCCGGTCATCACCGTGTCCGGCAGATAGAACACGCCGACGACGAGCGGAATCAGCACGATCCGGACCCACGTCAGGAAAATCGGGAAATTGAACGGCATGGCATGCGGGTCAGTAAAGGATTCGCAATTGTGCCGTGTCGACCGGCCTGCTACAAGAACGCAAGAACGCGAGAGCGCGGGCAGGCGCGGCCGGTCGCACGGCCCGGATCAGTGAAGCTGCTTGTAGATCTGCTCGGCGAGCGCGTGCGAGATGCCCTCGACGCTCGCCAGTTCCTCGACGCTCGCGGCGACCACGCCGCGCAGCCCACCAAACCGCGCGAGCAGCCGCTGACGGCGTTTCGCGCCGATCCCTTCCAGCTCCTCGAGCCGCGACGTCTGGCGTGCCTTCGCCCGCTTCGCGCGCATCCCGGTGATCGCAAAACGGTGCGCCTCGTCGCGGATCTGCGCGACGAGCATCAGCGCGGCGCTCTCCTTGCCGAGTTCCAGCGGCGTGCGGCCGTCCGCGAACACGAGCGTCTCGAGGCCGACCTTGCGCCCCTCGCCCTTCGCGACGCCGACCAGCATCGACGTGTCGAGCCCGAGCTCGGTGAATACCTGTCGCGCGATCTCGACCTGTCCCTTGCCGCCATCGATCAGCACGATGTTCGGCAACAGACTCGATGCCTCGGCCTGGCGCGTCGATTCGCCGTCGATGCCGGCGGCGTCATCGGCGGCGGCCGCTTGTGCGGCCTGCTCGACCATCTTCTCGTAACGGCGCGTCAGCACCTGCCGCATCGCCGCGTAATCGTCGCCCGGCGTGATGCCGGTGATGTTGTAGCGACGGTACTCGCCCGACTGCATTTTGTGATGGTGGTAGACCACGCACGACGCCTGCGTCGCCTCACCCATCGTGTGACTGATGTCGAAACACTCGATCCGCAGCATCGCGAGATCGTCGCATTCGAAGCTGAGCGTCTCCGCGAGCGCGCGCGTGCGCGCCTGCTGCGAGCCCTGCTCGGACAGCAGCCGTGCCAGCGCGAGGCGGGCATTCTGTTCAGCCATCGACAGCCATGCGCGCCGCTGCCCCTGCGGCTGCCGCACCAGCGATACCTTGTGACCAGCCTGCTCGGACAGCAGTTCGAGCAGGTCGCGGCTCGCGGGCGCATGACTCACGACCAGCACGGGCGGCACGCGATTGCCGAGATAGTGCTGCGCGATGAACGCATCGAGCACCTCCGCTTCGACCGATGCCCCCGCCACCCCCGACGCCGCCCCGCCATGCGCGGCGGCCGCTTCATCCGCGGGTTCCCCTGGCAACGCCGCGGCGGCTTCGTCGCCACCGTCCACCCCGTCGGCTTCGTCGCCGAGCCCGCCTTCGGCAAGCGTCAGCGCACTTTCGACATGCGCCGGGAAATAGGCCTTGTCGCCAAGATGCCGGCCGCCGCGCACCATCGCCAGGTTCACGCACACGCGTCCGCCCTGCGCGACCACCGCCAGGATGTCGACGTCGCTGTCGCTGCCGACCTCGATCGCCTGCTGGTGCAGCACCGTCGCGAGCGAGCTCATCTGGTTGCGCACGGCCGCCGCCTGCTCGAACTTCAGCTCGGCCGCGAACGCGTGCATCTTCTGCTCGAGCTCCTTCATCACTTCCGACTGCCGGCCGAGCAGGAAGCGCGCGGCGTTCGACACGTCGATCGCGTAGTCGTCCGCGGAAATCGCGCCGACGCACGGCGCCGTGCAGCGCCCGATCTGATGCAGCAGGCACGGCCGCGTGCGGTTGTTGAAGACCGAATCCTCGCAGGTGCGCAACTGGAATACGCGCTGCAGGATCTGGATGCTCTCGCGCACGGCCCACGCGCTCGGGAACGGGCCGAAGTACTGGTTCTGCCTGTCGACCGAGCCGCGGTAGTAAGCCATGCGCGGAAAGCGGTGCGCGGTGAGCTTCAGGTACGGGTACGACTTGTCGTCGCGAAACAGGATGTTGTAGCGCGGCGCGAGCGCCTTGATCAGGTTGTTCTCGAGCAGCAGCGCCTCGGCCTCCGAGCGCGTGACGGTCGTCTCGATGCGCGCGATGCGCGTGACCATCATCGCGATGCGCGGCGACAGCTGCGTCTTCGTGAAATAGCTCGACACGCGCTTCTTCAGGTCGCGCGCCTTGCCGACGTAAAGCACGGCGCCCGCCGTGTCGTAGTAGCGGTAGACGCCCGGCATGTGCGGCAACTGGGCGAGGATCTTCTTCGGTTCGAACGGGATGTCGGCGGCTTCTGGGGATGTCATGCGTGATCCGGGGGCCTTGTGGCGCGGAACGGGTCCATTAGAATCGCCAGTTTAGAGCATTCACCGGCCCGCTTCGATGCCCCGCACCGCCCCCGCTTCCGCTGCACCGCTCGCGCCCGACGAACCGATCGCATGCGACCTCTTCTGCACCGTGATCGACAACTTCGGCGATATCGGCGTGTGCTGGCGCCTCGGCCGCCAGCTCGCGCACGAACACGGCTGGCAGGTGCGCCTCTTCATCGACGACCTGCACACGTTCGCGCGGCTGCTGGCGGGAGTCGACCCCGACGCGGGCCGGCAGACGATCGACGGCATCGTGGTCGAACACTGGCATGCGGAAGTCGGCGACGCGCTCGAGATCGCCGATGTCGTGATCGAGGCGTTCGCGTGCGAGCTGCCCGGCGCGTATCTTGCGGCGATGGCCCGCCGCACGCGCCGCCCCGTGTGGATCAATCTCGAATATCTGAGCGCCGAGGACTGGGTCGCCGATTTCCATTTGCGGCCGTCGCCCCATCCGCGCTACCCGTTGCTGAAGACGTTCTTCTTCCCGGGGCTGTCGGCCGGCACGGGCGGCGTGCTGAAAGAACGCGACCTCGACGCGCGCCGCACGGCCTTCGAAGCGGACGCGGCGGCGCGTGCCGCGTGGTGGCGGCATGCGACGGGCGACACGCCGCCGGCGCCCGGCACGACGGTCGTCAGCCTGTTCGCGTATGAAAATCCGGCCGTCGGCGCACTGCTCGCACAGTGGCGTGACAGCCCGTCGCCCGTCGTCGCGCTCGTGCCGGCCGGCCGCGTGTCTCCGGCCGTCGCCCACTTTTTCGGGGTCGAATCGTTCGGTGCCGGCACACGCGCGACGAGCGGCAACTTGACCGCACATGGGCTCGCGTTCGTCCCGCAGGCCGACTATGACCCTTTGCTGTGGGTGGCCGACGTCAATTTCGTGCGTGGCGAGGATTCGTTCGTCCGCGCGCAATGGGCGCGCAAGCCGTTCGTATGGCACATCTACCCGCAGGCCGACGATGCACATCTGCCGAAGCTCGACGCCGCGCTCGCGCACCTGTCGGCCGGCCTCGCCGACGCGCCGCGCACGGCGCTCGAGCGCTTCTGGCACGCGTGGAATGGCGCCGGCACGCCCGATTGGGGCGATTTGCTCCAGCATCGTGCCGCGCTCGACGCCAACGCGGCCCGCTGGGCCGACGCACTGGCGAGCGTCGGCGATCTCGCCGGAAAGCTGGCGGAATTCGCAAAATCTCAGTTAAAATAAGCGGTTATCCGGCGGCTGACCACGCAAGCGCTCGCGTTCGAGGCGCTTGGCGCCCATCGGAACTCACCCCCCGCTTGCGCCGTCAGCCGTTGCGCAACGCTCAGGCATCTATTTATTTGATTGGATCAGGACAGTTTTTTTATGAAGACCGCACAGGAACTCCGCGTAGGCAACGTCGTGCAGATCGGCAGCGACGCATGGGTCATCGCAAAGACGGAATACAACAAGTCGGGCCGTAACGCCGCCGTCGTCAAGATGAAGATGAAGAACCTGCTGACGAACGCAGGCCTGGAATCGGTCTACAAGGCCGACGACAAGTTCGACGTCGTCATGCTCGACCGCAAGGAAGTGACGTACTCGTACTTCGCCGACCCGATGTACGTGTTCATGGACGCCGACTACAACCAGTACGAAGTCGAAGCGGAAATGATGGGCGAAGCGCTGAACTACCTCGAAGACGGCATGGCTTGCGAAGTCGTGTTCTACAACGAGAAGGCGATCTCGGTCGAACTGCCGACGATCCTGGTTCGCGAGATCACCTACACGGAACCGGCCGTCAAGGGCGACACGTCGTCGGGCAAGGTGCTGAAGAACGCCAAGCTCGCAACGGGCTTCGAACTGCAAGTGCCGCTGTTCTGCAGCACGGGCGACAAGATCGAAATCGATACGCGTACGAACGAATACCGCAGCCGCGCGTAATCGCCTACGATTTCCGTATCGAACAAAGCGCCCTTCGGGGCGCTTTTTGTTTGCCTGCCGTCAACAGCACCGGGGGCGTGGGCACCATAGGCAACACAAAATCCAGCACTAAAGGTATTCAATTTGTATCATCGGTAACTGTTTTATAGCGATGGAGAAATAATGCACGTCAGGCGTGCAGCGGGGCATAAAATCAGTTTTTATTCTGACATGCGGCTGCGGCCGGCTCGACGGCCGACAGCCCGCCTCTCTTGACTCGACTCGCGTCCACCATGCCACACGCCCTGATTGTCGAAGACGATCCAAACAGTCTGTCCGGCCTGACCGCGCTGCTTGCCGCAGACGGCTTCTCGGTCGACACGGCCACGTCGCTCGCCGAGGCACGCACGGCGCTCGGCCGCTCGATTCCCGATGTCGTACTCGTCGATCTGAACCTGCCGGACGGCAGCGGGTTCGACCTGCTCCAGCATCTGCCGCAGCAGCCGCCGAACGGGTCGCTGCCAGTGATCGTGCTGACGGGCAACGCGACGGTGGAGAGCGCGATCGAGGGCCTGCGTCACGGCATTTGGGACTACCTGCTGAAGCCGATCAACATTCCGCGCCTGCGCAGCCTGCTGGCCCGGATTCCGCGGCCCTACGAACTGATCGACGAAGTGCGGACGCTGCGCGCGTCGCTGCGCCACCTCGGCCGCTTCGGCGCGCTGGTCGGCCGCAGCGAGGCGATGCAGCACGTGTTCGACATGATCGAGCACAACGCGGGCACCGAAACGGCCGTGCTGTTCGCAGGCGAAGCCGGCACCGGCAAGAAGCTGGCCGCGCGCACGCTGCACGACCTGAGCCGGCGCCGCAAGGGGCCGTTCGTGTCGTTCGACTGCCGCACGATCGCGCAAGCCGGCCGTCACGGCGCGTCGCTCGACAGCATCCTGTTCGGCCATGAGCGTGGCGCGTTCGACGGCGCCGAGCGGCGCGAATCGGGCCTGTTCGAACAGGCCGGCGGCGGCACGCTGTGCCTGGATGAGATCACCGCACTGCCGCTCGTGCTGCAGGAGGCGCTGCTGCATGCGCTCGACTCGCAGAACTTCATGCGGATCGGCGGCACGAGCTCGATCGCGAGCGACTTCCGGCTGATCGCGACCACGCGCCGCCCGGCCCGCGACGCGGTCGCGAACGGCATGCTGCGCGAGGATCTGTGGCTGCGTCTCGATGCGGCATCGATCACGATGCCGCCGCTGCGCGAGCGCGACGGCGATGCGCTCGCCATCGCGGACTCCCTGATCGACGAACTGAACCGCGACGCGCGCGCCACCGGCCGCGGCACGACCGACAAGCGCGCGGCGCAGGGCTTCGTGCGCGAATGCCTGTCGTACGAATGGCCCGGCAACGTGCGCGAGCTGCAGGAGCGGGTGCGGTTTGCCTATGACGCGTCCGGCGACTTCATCGAGACGCTGCGCGCCGGCGAAGCGAGCTTCGCGGCCGGCGCCGCACTGAACGGCAGCAGCGTGCAGATCAAGGTCGGCACCCCGCTGTCCGACGTCGAGGATCTGCTGATCCGCGCGACGCTCGACGCGGTCGGCGGCACGCGCCATCGCGCGGCGACGCTGCTCGGCATCAGTCCCAAGACGCTGTACAACAAGCTGCAGCGGATGAAGGTCAACTGACCGGCCCGCCGTTGTTGGAGGCGCTGGCTGGAGCTGACGGTTAGTTGCGTCAAAGCGTATCGCCCCGCGTTTCACGCCCCAATGAAAAAAGCCGCGCCAAATGCGCGGCTTTTCGTTTTCTTCAACGGGAGAGCGGCATCGCGCCGTTCTTCCCCGCTTACATCAGTGCGCTGCTCAATAGCGCCTGCGCCTGCAGATACTCGGGCTGCGCGATCAGCTTGTCCCACTTGAGCGACTTGCCGCGCGCCCGCATCCGCTTGAGGCGTCGCACCGACTCGGCCGACGCCTGCGCCTTCAGTCCGTTCAGCACGACCTCGGCCGCCTCCGGCTGGTTGCAGACGAGCACCATGTCGCAGCCGGCGGCGAGCGCCGCGTCGGCCGCCTGCGTGAGCGTGCCGCCTTCGCGTGCCGCCTCCATCGACAGGTCGTCGCTGAAGATCGCGCCCGTGAAGCCCAACTGCCCGCGCAGGATGTCCTGCAGCCACACGCGCGAGAAGCCGGCCGGCCGCTTGTCGACCTGCGTGTAGATCACATGCGCGGGAATCACCGCGGACAGCGACAACCCGAGCCAGTCGTACGGCGCGACGTCCTGCTTGAGGATCGCGTCGAGCGGCCGGTCGTCGGTCGGCAGCGCGACGTGCGAATCGGCTTCCGCGAAGCCGTGCCCCGGGAAATGCTTGCCGCAGTTCGCCATGCCCGCGAGCGACAGCCCGTGGTTCAGGCTCTTCGCGAGCAGCGTGACGACGCGCGGATCGCGATGGAACGCGCGATCGCCGATCACCTTCGAGTGCCCGTAATCGAGGTCGAGCACCGGCGTGAAGCTCATGTCGATCCCGCACGCGCGCAGCTCGGCGGCCAGGATGTAGCCGACCGCGGTGGCGACCTTCGTCGCGAGCAGCACGTCGCGGTCCCACAGTTCGCCGAGGCGGCGCATCGCGGGCAGTACCGTGAAGCCGTCGGTGCGGAACCGCTGCACGCGGCCGCCCTCGTGATCGACGGCGATCAGGATGTCCTCGCGCACCGCGCGGATCGAATCGGTCAGCGCGGTCAGTTGCGCGCGGTTCTGGAAATGCCGCGCGAACAGGATCACGCCGCCGGTGTTCGGATGCGCAAGACGCCGCGCATCGTCGCGCGACAGGGTCGTGCCGACGACGTCGAGCATGACCGGGCCGGGAGTCGTTTTCATCGAATCGGGAAGTCCGTCAGGGAGTGGTTCGGGAAACAGATGCGGGTGCGGGCAGCGGCGCGGCGTCGGTTTCGGCGACCACGAACGACACCGCGTAGTCGCGCTCGTCGCTGACCGTCACGCGTGCGGTGATGCCGCGCGCGGCGAGCCAGTCGGCCAGCTCGCCCGACGCGACGACGTACGGTTCGCCGCTACGCTGGTTGAGGGTCTGCAGCGCGCGCCAGGTCATCGGCCAGTGCATGCCGAGCCCGATCGCCTTCGAGAACGCTTCCTTCGCGGAAAAGCGCGTCGCGAGGAACGCGATGCCGCGCGCCTCGGAGCGCGCGCGGCGCGCATGGAATACGCGCAGCTCGTCGGGGCCCAGCACCTTCTCGGCAAACCGGCCGCCCGTGCGCTCGAGCACGGCCGCGATGCGGCTCACCTGGACGATGTCGGTGCCGATGCCGTAGATCGCCATGTCAGCGCCCGCCGTGATGCGCGGAGGATGCCGCATGGCGAGCGAAGCGCGCGCGCAGGGAACGCATCGTCAGCGCGCGCCGCCGTGCAGCGCGGCGACACGCGCGGCGACCATGATCGCCTTCATCTCGCGCACGGCGTTGTCCCAGCCCGCGAAGAGCGCGTGCGCGACGATCGCGTGGCCGATGTTCAGTTCGACGATGCCGTCGATCGCGGCGATCTGCTGTACGTTCGTGTAATGCAGACCGTGGCCCGCGTTGACCTTCAGGCCCAGTCGCGCGCCGGCCTGCACGCCTGCGACGACGCGCTCGTATTCGCGCTGCTGCTCGGCTTCGTCGTGCGCATCGGCGTAGCGGCCCGTATGCAGCTCGACCACCGGCGCACCGGCTTCGTGCGCGGCGCGGATCTGCGTTTCGTCCGGATCGATGAACAGCGACACGCGCACGCCGGCGGCCGCGAGCTGCCTGCAGGCCGCACGCACGGCCTCGAAGCGGCCGGCGACGTCGAGGCCGCCTTCGGTCGTCAGCTCCTCGCGCTTCTCGGGCACGAGGCACGCGTCGTGCGGACGCACTTCGCACGCGATGTCGAGCATCTCGGCCGTCACCGCGCATTCGAGGTTCATGCGCGTCTTCAGCAGCGGGCGCAGCTTGCGCACGTCGGCGTCGACGATGTGGCGGCGGTCCTCGCGCAGGTGCAGCGTAATCACGTCCGCACCGGCCTCTTCGGCGGCGAGCGCCGCGCGGATCGGATCGGGATAGGCCGTGCCGCGCGCGTTGCGCAGCGTCGCGACGTGGTCGATGTTCACGCCGAGATCGATGGCGGTGGGCGTTGTCAGGAAGAAGCTCATAGGTTTTGCAGGTCGATCAGGATCTGACGCGTGGCAAGCGGCGTACCGCCGAGATAGGTGTTCAGCAGGAAGCGCATCAGCGTCTTGCTTTGCGCAACCGTGTGGGCTCGATGGTAATCGTCCTGCTCCATATCGAGCAACGTCTGTCCGGTAATCACCGGCCAGTGCGACGGCACGTCGTCGTCGGCATTGCGCACGCCGCGCTCGGGATCGAACACGTAGCGGCGATCGGGTTCGACCGCGCGGCGCGCGACCGTGCGGTTCAACGCCATCGCATAGCCGGTCTCGCGCAGCAGCACACGCTCGAACGAGCGCAGCACCTGCACCGCGGGTTCGCCGTGCGCGAGGCGCGTGAGCGTCAGCACGTAATGATTGAAGAGCGGCGGCTGGGGATCCTCACGCGCACAGAATTTCACGAGCAGCTCGTTCACGTAGAAGCCGCACAACAGCCCGTCGCCGCCGAGCGGCAGCATCCCGCCCACCCACTCGGCGCCCGTCAGCGTGCGCACTTCGGATTTGCCCGACCAGGACAGCAGCAGCGGCTGGAACGTCTGCAGCACGCCGCGCAGCGCGGAGTGCGGGCGCTTCGCGCCCTTCGCGACGAGCGCGAGGCGGCCGTGATCGCGCGTGAGCACGTCGATGATCAGGCTCGTTTCCCGGTACGGATAGCTGTGCAGCACGAACGCCGGCTGCTCGGCGACGCGGAAATCGGACGTGCGAGACGTCGCGCGCCGCGCCTTGCGACGCGGCGGTTCGGGCGGTGCCGGCAGCGGCGCGTCGTTCGCGCCGGCGGTCACCGCGTCTTCGGTCGGCGTCGGCGCGTCATTCGTACCCATAGGCGCGCAGCCCCGCCTCGTTGTCGGCCCAGCCGCTCTTCACCTTCACGAAGGTCTCGAGATACACGGGGCCGTCGAACAACCTCTCCATGTCCATCCGCGCCTCGGTGCTGATCTGCTTGAGCTTCTCGCCCTTCTTGCCGATCACCATCGCCTTGTGCGAATCGCGTTCGACGAGGATCGTCGCGAAGATGCGCTTCAGCCGCCCTTCCTCCTCGAACTTGTCGATCAGCACGGTGCTCGTGTACGGCAGTTCGTCGCCGGTCCAGCGGAACACCTTCTCGCGCAGGATTTCGGCCGCGAGGAAGCGCGAGCTGCGATCGGTCAGCTCGTCCTCGCCGTAGATCGGCTCGCCTTCCGGCAGGTACGGCTTGATCGTGTCCAGCAGGCGCTTGATGTCTTCCGGCCGCTGCGCCGACAGCGGCACGAGCTCGGTGAATTCGCGCAGTTCGCTCACCTTCTGCATGAACGGGAACAGCGTGGCCTTGTCGTTCACGCGGTCGATCTTGTTCGCGATCAGCAGCGTCGGCATGCCGGGCGGGATCAGGTCGAGCACCTTCTGATCGTCGGGCCCGAAGCGGCCGGCCTCGATCACGAACAGGATCACGTCGACCGACGTGAGCGTCGACGTGACCGCGCGGTTCAGCGAGCGGTTCAGCGCGGTGCTGTGTCGGGTCTGGAAGCCCGGCGTGTCGACGAACACGAATTGCGCGTCGTCGAACGTATTGATGCCGGTGATGCGATGGCGGGTCGTTTGCGCCTTGCGCGACGTGATGCTGATCTTCTGGCCGACGAGTGCGTTCATCAACGTCGACTTGCCGACGTTCGGACGGCCCACGATCGCGATCATGCCGCAACGGAAACCGGTAGGAGCGGGAGTGTTCATATCGTTTGGGAGACAGGTTCTGAACCGGCCGCGCGGCGCGCGGCCCGATCGGTGGGCAATTCAGTGGTCGGCATCGGCCGCGCGCGCCTGCGCGGCGGCGAGGGTGGCGCCGCCCGGCGTCTCGGCATCGGGCGCCGCGGCGTCGCGGGCGCGCGGCGTCGCGCGCGTTGCGGCATCGGAACCGGCAGCCGGCTTGTCCGCGGACGACACGGCCGGATCGGCCGCCTGGCCCGCCGGCTTGTCGGCTGGACGCGGTGCGCCTTCCGCGGGCTTGTCGGCACGCTCGGCCGGCTTGTCCGCCGCGCGAGAGCCGGTTTCGCCGCGATCCGACGGCTTGTCGGACGCTTTCTCGGCAGGTTTGTCGGCCGCCGGCTTCGCGGAACGGTCAGCCTTGTCCGCGGCCGTTTCCACATGCGCCGCGCGAATCGCGGCCATCGGCGCCGGCGTCGATCGCTCGCTCGTCGGCGCTCCGGTGTCGGTCGCTGCAAACGCAGCCGCGGCCGCCTTCGCGTCGCGCGCCGCCGCACGCTCCTTGCGTTCCGGAGAACGCAGGTCGAGCGCCTCCTGCACACCCTTCACGCCCGGCACGATTTCGGGCTCGACATGCTTCGACCCGCGTGCGTTCTTCGAACGCTTCGGCTTCGCGGCCAGCATCGGCGCGGCCGCCAGCACCTCGTCGAGCGCCTTCTTCGCGGCGGCCTGCTCCGCCGCCCGCCGGCTCGCGCCGGAGCCCGACACCTTCACGTCGAGCTTCGGCACCGTGCATTCGACCTCGAACTGCTGATTGTGCGCCGCACCATGCGTCGCGACGACCGTATAGGTGGGCAGCGCGATCTTGTGCCCCTGCAGATACTCCTGCAGCAGCGTCTTCGCGTCCTTGCCGAGCGTACGCGGATCGATGTGGTCGAGAATCGGGATATAGAGGCGCTTGATGACCCCTTGGGCGGCTTCGAAGCCGCCATCGAGGAATACGGCCCCGATGATGGCTTCGAACGCGTCCGCGAGGATCGACGGGCGGCGGAAACCGCCGCTGCGCAGCTCGCCCTCGCCCAGCCGCAACCCTTCGGAGATATTCAGGGCCTGAGCGATTTCATACAACGACTGCTGCTTGACGAGATTGGCGCGCACGCGCGACAGGTCGCCTTCGTCCAGCTTGCTGAACCGCTGGAACAAAAGGGCGGCCACCGCGCAATTCAGAACGGAATCGCCGAGAAACTCGAGCCGTTCGTTATGCGTGGCACTGTGACTGCGATGGGTCAAAGCCTGGCGCAACAATTCCACATTGCGAAATTCGTAGCGCAGCCGGCTTTCCAACTGGGATGGGGGCATGTGCAGGAGTATAACGCGGGCGCCGGTCGGGCCGAAGCGGCACGGCCGGACGCGAAAAGGCGTGACGGAGCGGTGTTACCGCCGGTTCTTAAAGTCGTTCGGCAATACGCGACGCGGCCCGTGCGTCGCGTATTGCAGGTTGCATGCGAGTCGAACGCGATCAGTTGAAGGAACCGATCCGCTTCAGGTCGCCGAAGTTCATCCAGATGAAGAACGCGCGGCCGACGATGTTGTTGTCCGGCACGAAACCCCAGTAGCGGCTGTCCGCGCTGTTGTCGCGGTTGTCGCCCATCATGAAGTAGTGACCCGGCGGCACCTTGCAGATCACGCCGCGGCTGTTGTACGTGCAATTGTCGCGATACGGATAGTCGTACGCGCCCATCACGAACGGCGGCACGGCGGGATTGTTCAGGATCGCGTTCTTCCTCGTGCCGATCGTTTCCTCGAACTGCTTCGCGTAGTTCTGGCGCTCGTCGTCGAAGAAATCCGGCAGCGGCGCCTCGGGCACCGGCTGGCCGTTGATCGTCAGTTGCTTGCCCTGGTAGGCGACCGTGTCGCCCGGCAGGCCGATCACGCGCTTGATGTAATCGACCGACTCGTCCTTCGGATAGCGGAACACGACGACGTCGCCGCGCGACAGCGGGCTGCCTTGCGTGATCTTCGTGTTCGTGATCGGCAGGCGCAGACCGTATTCGAACTTGTTGACGAGGATGAAGTCGCCCACCAGCAGCGTCGGCACCATCGAGCCCGACGGGATCTTGAACGGCTCGACGATGAACGAACGCACGACGAACACGGCCAGGATCACCGGGAAGAAGCTCGCGGTGTACTCGAGCCACCACGGCTGGCGCAGCTTTTCATCGCGCAGCTTCGAACGCGTCTGCACCGCGTTTTCGTCCGCGAAGCGCTTGTCGATGCGCGACTGCTGGCGATCGAACTCTTCGATCGCCACGTCGGCCGCCTTGCGTCGCCGCGGCAGGAACACCAGTTTGTCCAGCACCCACGCTACGCCCGTCAAGACGACGAGCACAAAAAGAATCAGCGCAAAATTCATAAAAGCATCAGTCCTGTTATTTGTCTTCGACGCGCAAGATCGCGAGGAACGCTTCCTGCGGGATCTCGACCGAACCCACCTGCTTCATGCGCTTCTTGCCCTCTTTCTGCTTCTCGAGCAGTTTCTTCTTTCGCGTGATGTCGCCGCCGTAGCACTTCGCGAGCACGTTCTTGCGGAGTGCCTTGATGTTTTCTCGGGCGACGATGTGCGCGCCGATCGCGGCCTGGATCGCCACGTCGTACATCTGGCGAGGAATGATCTCGCGCATCTTCGCGGCGACTTCACGGCCGCGATACTGCGACTGGGACCGGTGCACGATGATCGACAGTGCATCGACCTTGTCGCCGTTGATCAGCATGTCGACCTTCACGACGTCCGACGAACGGTATTCCTTGAACTCGTAGTCCATCGACGCATAGCCGCGCGACACCGACTTCAGGCGATCGAAGAAGTCGAGCACGATCTCGGCCATCGGGATCTCGTACGTGAGCTGCACCTGCCGGCCGTGATACTGCATGTTGATCTGCGAGCCGCGCTTCTGCTCGCACAGCGTGATCACCGAGCCGACGTAATCCTGCGGCATGTACAGGTTCACGGTGACGATCGGCTCGCGGACTTCGGCGATGCGGCCGGGTTCCGGCATCTTCGCCGGGTTCTCGACCATGATAGTCGAGCCATCGCTCTGCACGACCTCGTAGACGACCGTCGGCGCGGTCGTGATGAGATCCATGTCGAACTCGCGCTCGAGCCGCTCCTGCACGATTTCCATGTGCAGCAGCCCGAGGAAGCCGCAGCGGAAACCGAAGCCGAGCGCCTGCGACACTTCCGGCTCGTACTGCAGCGATGCGTCGTTGAGCTTCAGCTTCTCGAGCGATTCGCGCAGCGCATCGTACTGGTTCGCCTCGACCGGATACAGCCCCGCGAACACCTGCGGCTTCACTTCCTTGAAGCCTGGCAGCGGCTCGCTGGCGGCCTTGGCCACATGCGTGACCGTATCGCCGACCTTCGCAGCCGTCAGTTCCTTGATGCCGGCGATGATGAAGCCCACCTGCCCTGCCGACAGCGATTCGAGATTGCGCGACTTCGGCGTGAACACGCCGACGTGCTCGACCGGATACTGCGCGCCGGTCGCCATCATCTTGATCTTTTCCTTCGGGCGCAGCGTGCCGTTGACGATACGCACGAGCATCACGACGCCGACGTAGTTGTCGAACCAGGAATCGATGATGAGCGCCTGCAGCGGGGCGGCCGGATCGCCCTTCGGCGGCGGCACCTTCGCAATCAGCGACTCGAGCACGTCCTCGACGCCGAGGCCCGTCTTCGCGCTGCAGCGCGTCGCGTCGGTCGCATCGATGCCGATCACGTCCTCGATCTCCTCGATCGCGTTCTCGGGGTTCGCGGCCGGCAAGTCGATCTTGTTCAGCACCGGCACGACCTCGACGCCGAGCTCGATCGCCGTGTAGCAGTTCGCGACCGTCTGCGCCTCGACGCCCTGGCTCGCGTCGACCACGAGCAGCGCGCCTTCGCACGCGGACAGCGAACGGCTGACCTCGTACGAGAAGTCGACGTGCCCCGGCGTATCGATCAGGTTGAGGTTGTAGACCTTGCCGTCGCGGGCGCGATAGGACAGTGCCGCCGTCTGCGCCTTGATCGTGATGCCGCGCTCGCGCTCGATATCCATCGAGTCGAGCACTTGCGCCTCCATTTCACGGTCGGCGAGACCGCCGCATACCTGGATGATGCGATCCGCGAGTGTCGACTTGCCATGGTCGATGTGCGCGATGATCGAGAAATTGCGAATATGATCCATTCAGTGCCGATCAAGCGAAAAAGGCGCGCTCGACGACTGCGGAGCACGCCTTGTGTAAGTCGGTGAAAAAACGGCTTATTTTAGCCGAAAAGGCCTTTGCCGGGCGGTAATTTGGGCCACCCCGGCCCGGAGCACCCCGCGGGAGCCCTTGGCGCAAGGTCCCGCCGACGGAAGCCCCGCGCGCGGGGCGGCCGGCCGGTGCCCGGGGCCGGTTCAGCGCCGCGCCGCGAGCGCGCCGCGCACCCTCGCCTCGTCGAACCGGTGGCGACACACTTCCGTGCCGTCCAGCAGCAGCACGGGCACGTCCTCGTCGTAGCGGGCAACGAGCGCCGGATCGGCATCGATGTCCACGTAGTGGACCTCGACGCCGGATTCGGCCGCCACCGGCGCCAGCGCGTCGCGCATGTCGTCGCACAGGTGGCACCAGCCGCGGCCGTAGAGCGTGAACATCGGCGCGTTACTTCTGGGTCGGGCGCGGGCGCACCGGCACGAACTGCGTGTTGTCGCCGCGCCGCACGAGCACCGCGACCGCCTTCTGCGAATCCAGCTGCGCGGTCACTTCGGCGAACTGCTTCGCGCTCGTGATGTCGGTGTCGCCGACGCGCAGCACGATGTCGCCGCGCTGCAGGCCCGCACGGGCAGCCGGGCCGTCGACGGCGTCGATCTGCACGCCGTTCTTCAGCTTCAGCGACTTCATCTGATCCGCCGGAATGTCGCTGACCGTCAAGCCGAGCGAATTTGCCTGACGCGGCTTCTGCGGCGTGTTCTTGCGCTGCTCGGCCTTCGCCGTCGTCTCCGCCGGCGTCTCGGCGATCGTGATCGGCAGATCGCGTGCCTGACCCTTGCGCCATACGCTGACGGTCGCCTTCGTGCCCGGCTTCGTGTCGCCGACCATGCGCGGCAGATCCGACGCCGTCTCGACCGGCCGGCCGTTGAACTTCAGGATGATGTCGCCCGGCTGGATGCCCGCCTTGTCGGCCGGACCGCCCGGCTCGACGCTGCTGACGAGCGCGCCCTCCGCCTTCGGCAGCCCGATCGAGTCGGCCACGTCCTTCGTCACCTCGCCGATCGCCACCGCGATGCGGCCGCGCGTGACCTTGCCGGTCGCCTTCAGCTGGTCGGCCACACGCATCGCCTCGTCGATCGGAATCGCGAACGAAATGCCCATGAAACCGCCGGTGCGGCTGTAGATCTGCGAGTTGATGCCGATCACCTCGCCCTGCATGTTGATCAGCGGGCCGCCCGAGTTGCCGGGGTTCACCGCGACGTCGGTCTGGATGAACGGCAGGTAGTCGCCCGTGTTGCGGCTCTTCGAGCTCACGATGCCGGCCGTCACGGTGTTGTCGAGGCCGAACGGCGAACCGATCGCGACGACCCACTCGCCGACGCGCACCTTGTTCGAATCGCCGATCGCGACGACCGGCAGGCTCGACGCCTGGATCTTGACCACCGCGACGTCCGTGCGGTCGTCGACGCCGATCAGCTTCGCCTTGAATTCGCGCTTGTCGGTCAGCGTCACGTAGATGGTGTCCGCATCGTCGACGACGTGCGCGTTCGTCATCACGTAACCGTCCGCCGACACGATGAAGCCCGAACCGACGCCGCGGTTCTGCTCGGTGTCGGGCGGATTGTCCGGCGTCGGCGCGTTCTTCGGATTACCGTTGCCGCTACCGTTGCCCGGCGCCTGCGGCAGCGGAATGCCGAAGAAGCGCCGGAAGAATTCCGACATGTCGCCGTTGTCGAAGCCCGGCGGGAGCACGCCGCGCGGGCCGGGCATCGGCACGTTCGCGGTGGTCCGGATGTTCACGACGGCCGGCCCGACCTTTTCGACCAGATCGGCGAAGTCGGGAAGGCTGGCGGCGGGCGGCGTGGCCGCCGCCGCGGTATGCGAGACGAGGGGCAGGCAGGCACACAGCACCGCCGCCGCGAACACTTTGCGCAGCGTGAGTTTCGTCATGTCGGAAGCCGTAGCGTTACTTGGAAGCCTTGTATTCTATGGCAGCCGCGAACTGCTGCAACGTGGCCGGCGGCACTTCGCCGAGCACGGTGATCCAGTAGTCGCCGCGACGCTTCACGAGAACGTGGGTCGCACCGGTGCTGCCCGCGCCTTCCTTGCGCGTATTCTTTTCGGCCGGCTCGATGAAGACGGAGATCGTCGCGAGCCCGTCGGTGAAGACGGCCTGGTCGACCGGAATCGGCGGATCGCCTGCGTCGCGCGCGGCCATCGGGCGGCGCACCTCGCGAATCTTCCGGAAGCCGGCGACGGTCGGCGCGATCTGCCAGCCCTGCGCTTCCATGTCGACCGTCGCGACCGGCGGGCGGACCACCGTCCAGCCGCTCAGGTTGCGTATGCCGGCCGCGATCGCGGACTTGTCGCCGGACGTGCCGCCGGTCTGGACTTGCGAGAACGCGATCTGCTCGAGCACGTGATCGCTCGCGTCGAGCGTCTGCGAACGCAGCAGCAGCCCGGTCCGGGCATCGGTCCACAGCTTGTACGTGAAGCGGTACGCATCCTTCGGCACGAGTTCGACGACTTGCGCGTCGAGCCCCGCCACACGGTCCTTGCCGAGCAGCTTCGCGTCGTAGACGGACATCACGTGCTCGCCGCCCGCGCCGAGCAGCGAAGGAAACGAGTCGCGCGTCTGGCGGCGCTCGACCACGCACAGCTTGCGCTCCGGTACGAACGTGTACAGCTCGTCGTTATGCCGCAGCACCCTGCGCGGCTTGCCGTCGAGCGTCTCGATCCGCTCGAACTCGCCGTCGCGCGACGCCACGTGCGCGATGCGCGACGACTGGACATACGCGCCACGCTGGTAGACGAACGTGCCCTCGTAGCTCTGCTGCTGCGCCGCCTGCTGGATGCGGTCGAGCCACTCCGCCGCACCCTTGCGGGTCGCGACGGGATCGTCCGGTTGCTGGGCGCTGGCAGGGAGGGATTGAACGGACAACAGGGCGGCTGCGCAAAGCAGGAGGGCCGGCAGCCGCTTCCATCCGGAGATGGCGTGATTCAACTGCAATGTCCGCATCGAGTTTATTGGCCTGGCGTGGTGGTCACGGCAGCGCGGATCAGCGGCATCGAGCCTGTGACGACGGGCTGCTGCGCGAATTGCTGGTGCGCTTCAAGGTATTGGTCGAGACTTGCGTCGCGGATGATGTTGACGTCCTGCAGGCCCGGCTGCGCCGATGCCTGTGCGACCGTCACGCGCTGCAGGTTGCCGCTCTGCGGCGCGCCTGCCGAGGCGACCTGGACGGCGCCGGGCGCACCGGCCGTCTGCATTTGCGGAACGACGATCCACGTCAGCGTGGCGGCCGCGGCGGCCACCGCGAAAGCGGGCACGACACGGCGGCGCAGCGACAGCAGCTTGCGCGCGACCGGCGCGGCGGCCGGCGCGAGCAGGTGCGGCTCGCTTTCGAGCGCGGCGGACATGCGCGCAGTGAACGCGACGCTCAGCGCGGGCGACAGCGCGAGCTCGTCCGAGCGCAACGCATCGCCGATCAGGTGGTAGTGGGCCCACGTCGCGCGATCCGCACGATCGAGCTCAGCCAGAAACTGCCCGTGATCCGGGCCGTCGAACAGCTCACCGTCGACCAGAGCGGAAAGACGCTCGCCGCGCGAGTACGCTTGCGACTGCTTATTGACCGACCCCATGATGCTCCCCATCTTGCACACACCCCGTCGTGATTTCACGACTCTATCCGTAACTAGACCCTGACCGCGTCGTTACACCCGTCGCGCTTACCAGCGCTTGCCTTCGGGTGTATCGAGCAGCGGACGCAATTTAGCAGCGATTGCCTCGCGCGCCCGGAAAATCCGCGACCGGACCGTCCCGATCGGACAATCCATCATTTCCGCGATCTCTTCGTAGCTCAGGCCCTCGATCTCGCGCAGCGTAATCGCCTGGCGCAACTCTTCGGGCAGGACGGCCATTGCAGCGTTGACCGTCTCGGCAATCTGCTTGCTCATCAACATCGACTCAGGCGTGTTGATATCCCTTAGTTGGTCTGCGTCGGAGAAAGTTTCCGCTTCCTCGGCATCGGCCTCCGTGGAGGTCGGTGCCCGGCGGCCCTGCGTCGCAAGGTAGTTCTTCGCCGTATTGACGGCAATCCGGTACAACCACGTGTAGAACGCCGACTCGCCGCGGAATTGCGGCAGCGCACGATACGCCTTGATGAACGCATCCTGGGCCACATCCTCGACCTCGGCGGGATCCCGCACGAGGCGCGAGATCAGCCGAATGATCTTGCGGTGGTATTTGGAGACCAGGAGTTCGAACGCCGCCTTGTCGCCTTTCTGTACGCGCTCGACCAGAGCCTGATCGATTTCTTTTTCACTCACCTGACAAATCCGTTAACTAGGGATGCAACGCGGAGCGTTATTGTAGCGTTCCGGCGCCGGCCGCTGGTTACGGTCGGTAACCGAGCCGCCGTCATGCCCGCCCCGCCGTGCCCGCGGTACGCGCCAGCACGGACAGCGCGCTGAACGACGCGGCGTCGAGCGCATCGGCCGGAATCAGCAGCGGCCGCGCGCGCCGGGCGCCCTGCCCGACCGACAGCACGAGCAGCAGGCTGCTCCAGTGCGCGTGGCCGGTCACGCGGCCCCGGGCCAGCAGGCGCCCGGTGCGGCCAAACGCCGCAATCTCCCCGAATGCATCGATCCGCAATTCGGCCGGCAGCCGACGGGCGCAGGCCCGCGCGGCACACACGGCAAGCAGCGCGGCCGTCGCCGCGGCCACACACGCACCGGCGGCGGCACCGGCCCGCGGCGCCCAGAACAGGTACACGGATGCGGCAGCCGCCGCGACGAACGCGGCCAGCACGACATACGACACGGCCGAGGCCCGCAACGCAAAGCGCTGCGGACGCCCGGCCGGAGCATCGATTGGACTCGTCAAGCGATTTCGACGTCAGACGCGCTTGAACACCAGCGTGCCGTTGGTCCCGCCGAAGCCGAAGTTGTTCTTCACGGCCACGTCGATCTTCATGTCCCGCGCGGTGTTCGCGCAGTAATCGAGATCGCACTCGGGGTCCTGGTTGAAGAGGTTGATGGTCGGCGGCGACACGTTGTTGTGCAGCGCCAGCACCGTGAACACCGACTCCAGACCACCCGCGCCACCCAGCAGGTGGCCCGTCATCGACTTCGTCGAGTTCACGACGAGCTTGTACGCGTGCTCGCCGAATGCCGCCTTCACCGCGTCGGACTCGTTCTTGTCACCGAGCTGCGTCGACGTGCCGTGCGCGTTCAGGTACTGGACCTCGTCCGGGTTCATGCCGGCATCGCGCAGGGCCGCAACCATGCAGCGGCGCGGACCGTCCATGTTCGGCGCGGTCATGTGGTACGCGTCGCCCGTCATGCCGAAGCCCGAGACTTCCGCATAGATCTTCGCGCCGCGTGCCTTCGCCGCCTCGTACTCTTCGAGCACCATCACGCCTGAACCCTCGCCCAGCACGAAGCCGTCGCGGTCCTTGTCCCACGGACGGGACGCGCTGGCCGGATCGTCGTTGCGGGTCGACAGCGCCCGCGCGGCCGCGAAGCCGCCGATGCCCAGCGGCGACACCGTCGATTCGGCGCCGCCCGCGACCATCACGTCGGCGTCGCCGGCCTGGATCAGGCGTGCCGCGAGGCCGATGCTGTGCAGACCGGTCGTGCAGGCCGTCACGGCCGCGAGGTTCGGGCCCTTCAGGCCGAACATGATGCTCAGGTGACCCGAGATCATGTTGATGATCGAACCCGGCACGAAGAACGGCGAAATCCGGCGCGGGCCGCGATCGACGTAGGTCTGGTGCGTGTCCTCGATCATCGGCAGGCCGCCGATGCCGGAGCCGACCAGCACGCCGATGCGTTCCGCATTGGCTTCGTTCACCTCGATGCCGCTGTCCCGGATTGCCTGGACGCCGGCTGCGATGCCGTAATGGATGAACGTATCCATGTTGCGGGCTTCCTTCGCCGGGATGTATTCCTCGGCGCTGAAACCCTTCACCTCACCCGCGAAATGGCAGGCGAGGTTCGACGCATCGAACTTCGTGACGGTGGCGATACCGGACTTGCCGGCGACGAGATTGGCCCAGCCGTCGGCAACATTATTGCCAACGGGCGAAATCAGCCCCAGGCCTGTAACGACAACACGACGGCGGCTCACGGTAACCTCTTTTCCATTGGATGACAAAAACAAAAGCCACAGCGGCCCCAGGAACCAGCCCTGCGAGCCCTGTGGCTGTTAGTCCGTCCGGCGCGAATGCCGGCAGGATGGCGCGTCAATCGCGAAGATCGCGGCGACGTTGCGGATAAGCGCGAAAGGCGCTTACGCCTTGACGTTTGCGCGAGCGTAGTCGATCGCTTGCTGAACCGTCGTGATCTTCTCTGCTTCTTCGTCCGGGATTTCCATGCCGAACTCGTCTTCGAGCGCCATCACCAGTTCGACCGTGTCGAGCGAGTCAGCGCCCAGATCGTTCACGAACGATGCTTCGTTCTTGATCTCGGCTTCTGCGACGCCCAGTTGCTCAGCGACGATCTTCTTGACACGTTGTTCGATGTTATCCATTACCCCTCCGAGGGAAAGTTCAGATTTACAAGTGCGCGCATTTTATCAGGTTTGCTGACGCCAAAACGCGCGTTGGCTTGATGGTCGATCAAGCACCGATCCGTCTGAAAAACGGGATACGGCGCGGATGGTAAACGAAAATCGTTACGACATGTACATGCCGCCGTTCACGTGCAGCGTCGTGCCGGTGATATAACCGGCCTGCGGCGATGCGAGGAACGCGACGGCATGGGCGATGTCTTCCGGGCTGCCGAGTCGGCCGAGCGGAATCTGGGTCTTGAGCGCGGCCTGCTGTTCTTCCGGCAGCGTCTTCGTCATGTCGGTGTCGATGAAGCCCGGCGCGACGCAGTTCACCGTGATGCCACGGCTGCCGATTTCACGCGCGAGCGCGCGGGTCATACCCGCGACGCCGGCCTTCGCGGCCGCGTAGTTGGCCTGGCCCGGGTTGCCGGCCGAACCGACCACCGACGTGATGTTGATGATGCGGCCGCCGCGGGCCTTCATCATCGGCCGCAGCACCGCACGCGACAGACGGAACACCGACTTCAGGTTGGTGTCGATCACCGCGTCCCAGTCCTCGTCCTTCATCCGCATCGCGAGCTGGTCCTGCGTGATCCCGGCGTTGTTCACGAGCACGTGGAGCGCGCCGAATTCCTTCACGGTCGCGTCGATCAGCGCTTCGGCAGCCGCCGCGTCGTTGACGTTCAGCACCGCGCCGCGGCCCGTCACGCCCGCTTCCGCGAACCCGGCGGTAATCGCGGCGGCGCCCGATTCGCTCGTCGCGGTGCCGATCACCGTCGCGCCCAGGCGCGCGAGTTCGAGCGCGATTGCACGGCCGATGCCGCGCGATGCGCCGGTCACGATCGCGACCTGTTTATCGAGAGTCTTTTCCATGAATCGAATATCCGTCTCTTGAGGAAAGGCGCCGCGTCAGGCGGTCGCCAGCTTCAGTGCTTCGTCGAGCGACGCCGGATCGAACACCGATGCGCCGACCAGGTTGCCGTCGATGCGCTTCGTCAGGCCCGCCAGCACCTTGCCCGGACCGCATTCGATCACGTGCGTGACGCCCGTGCCCGCGATGTGCTGCACGCATTCGACCCAGCGCACCGGGCCCGCGGCCTGACGCACCAGCGCGTCCTTGATCGCGGCCGGATCGCCGACCACCGCGACGTCGATGTTGTTGACGACCGGAATCTGCGGCGCCTTCACGTCGACGTTCGCGAGATAGTCGCGCAACTGGTCCGACGCCGGCTTGAGCAGCGACGAATGGAACGGCGCCGATACCGGCAGCGGCAACGCGCGCTTCGCGCCCTTCGCCTTCGCGATTTCGCACGCCTTCTCGACGGCCGCCTTCGCGCCCGCGATCACGACCTGCGCCGGCGCGTTGAAGTTCACGGCTTCGACGACGCCCGCTTCCGCGGCTTCGGCGCACACCGCGCGCACCGTGTCGTCATCGAGGCCCAGGATCGCGGCCATGCCGCCTTGGCCGACCGGCACGGCCGTCTGCATCGTCTGCGCACGGAAGCGCACGAGCGGCACCGCGTCCTTGAACGCGATCGCGCCCGCGGCGACGAGCGCCGTGTATTCGCCGAGGCTGTGACCTGCGACGATCGACGGTGCCGGGCCGCCAGCCTGCTGCCACGCGCGATAGCACGCATAGGCGGCCGTCAGCATCACCGGCTGCGTGTTGGTGGTCAGATTGAGCTCTTCGGCCGGACCTTCGGCGATCAGCTTGCCGAGATCCTGATTGAGTGCATCGGATGCTTCCTGGAGCGTCTCGCGCACGACGGCCAGATCGGCGAATGCGTTGAGCATGCCGACCGACTGCGAGCCCTGCCCCGGAAAAACGAATGCAAATTTCATATCGTCCCCAATTGAATCGATTCGAACGGCGCGCGCGAACGGCGCGCCGGTTTGGGAGCCGCGCGCGGCAGTCGCGCGCCGCGGATCAGAAGCGGAAGACCGACGCGCCCCAGGTGAAGCCGCCGCCGACGCCCTCGATCAGCACGTGCTGGCCGCGCTGAATGCGACCGTCGCGCACCGCGGTGTCGAGCGCCAGCGGGATCGATGCAGCCGACGTGTTGCCGTGCTGATCGACCGTCACGACCATGCGCTCCTGCGGCAGGCCGAGCTTGCGGCAGGTGCTGGTCATGATGCGGATGTTGGCCTGGTGAGGAATCAGCCAGTCGACCTGCTCGGGTGCGAGATTCGCCTTGGCAAGTGCCTCGATCGCGACCTTTTCGAGCACGTTGACCGCGAGCTTGAACACGGCCTGCCCGTCCATGTACAGGAACGCGCTACCGTCGATCACGCCGCGATTGACGTTGCCCGGCGTGCAGAGGATGTGCGAATAGCTGCCGTCCGCGTGCAGCGCGCTGCCGAGCACGCCCGGCTCGTCCGATGCGGACAGGATCACCGCGCCCGCGCCGTCGCCGAACAGCACGCAGGTCGTGCGGTCCTTGAAATCGAGAATGCGCGAGAACGTCTCCGCGCCGATCACGAGCGCCGTACGGTGCTGGCCACTGCGGATGAAGCTGTCGGCCGTCGCCATCGCATAGGCGAAGCCGGAGCACACGGCCTGCACGTCGAATGCCGCGCCGCCGTTCCTGATGCCGAGCTTGTTCTGCAGCAGGCACGCCGTGCTGGGGAACACGAAATCCGGGGTCGAAGTCGCGACGATGATCAGATCGATCGATTGCGGATCGATGTCGGCCGCCTCGATCGCACGACGCGCCGCTTCGAGCGCGAGATCGCTCGTCGTGACGTCCTGTGCGGCGAAATGACGCGCATGGATGCCCGTGCGCGCAACGATCCACTCATCGCTCGTCTCGATGCCTTCCTTTGCGAGACGATCGGCGAGTTGCTGGTTCGTGACGCGGTCGGGCGGCAGGTAGCTGCCCGTGCCGAGCACGCGGGAATAGAGAGTCGATTGGGCCATTTATGCTTTAGAGGATTGCGCAGCGGAAGGTTCAGCGTGATGGCCTGCGGCCGGGCTCGTCGGAGCCACGCCGCCCGCGTCGTGTCCACCGTCGCCGAGCGACACCGAATTGTCCGCCATCGCGCGCGCGAGGCGCTCCAGCACGCCGTTTTTGACGGCATCATAACCCCGTTTGATCGCCCACTCAAACGCGTAGGCATCGGCCGAACCATGGCTTTTGATCACGAGGCCCTTCAGTCCCAGCAGCGCCGCGCCGTTGTACTGGCGATGGTCGACGCGCTTCTTGAAGCGCATCAGCACCGGCAGCGCGAGCAACGCCATCAGCTTCGACATCAGCGAACGGCCGAACTCCTCGCGGATGATGTCGGACAGCATCTGCGCGAGCCCCTCGGACGTCTTGAGCGCGACGTTGCCGACGAACCCGTCGCAGACGATCACGTCGACCGTACCCTTGTAGATGTCATTGCCTTCGACGTTGCCGCGGAAATTCAGCGTGCTGGCGCGCAGCAGTTCACCCGCGCGCTTGATCGTCTCGTTGCCCTTGATGACCTCTTCGCCGATGTTCAGCAGGCCGATCGTCGGACGCTCCTTGCCCTCGAGCGCGGCGACGAGCGCGTGCCCCATCTCTGCGAACTGCAGCAGATGCTGTGGCTCGCAGTCGACGTTCGCGCCGAGGTCGAGCATCATCGTGTAGCCGGTCGGGTTCGGCAGCGCGAACGCGATCGCAGGCCGCTCGATGCCGGGCAGCGTCTTGAGCACATAACGGGACACGGCCATCAGCGCGCCGGTGTTGCCGGCGGAGATACAGGCCTGGGCCGCGCCTTCCTTGACCTGATTGAGCGCGACACGCATCGAAGAATCCTTCTTCTTGCGCAGCGCCACTTCGACAGGGTCGTCCATCGCCACGACTTCGGTGGCGGGCACGATGGTCAGCGCGGGATCGTCGAGGGCTTTCAGCTTTTTCAGCTGAGCGCGGATCGCGCTTTCGATGCCGACGAGCATCAGGTGCGCATCAGGATGCGCGCGGACGAACTTGACTGCCGCGGGAACGGTCACGGACGGGCCGTGGTCGCCTCCCATGCAATCGATTGTGAGCTTTACGGTCATGGAATGCGACGAATTTCAGGCACAAAAAAGCGGCAGTTGAATGCCGCCTTTTTGTTGAGCCAGGAAAGTGTCAAGCGAACCAGTTGTCACGCGAACGGCGAGCGTAGCGCGCAACGCGTGACTTGACGCTTAGTCGTTCTTCGTCTTGACGACTTTCTTGCCGCGATAGTAGCCGTTCGGGCTGACGTGGTGACGCAGGTGCACTTCACCCGTGCTCGGCTCGACTGCCAGCGGCGTTGCCGTCAGGAAATCGTGCGAACGATGCATGCCGCGCTTCGACGGCGACTTCTTGTTTTGCTGGACTGCCATGACTAACTCCTAATTGATTTTCCGGATTCTAACACAGCCCGATCCGGCGCTTAACTACCCTGGCCCAAAGCCTTTACGCCTTCCCGTGCCACAACTGCTTAGTGTTTCTTGCCGCCGTCCCCGTCCTTCTTCAACGCTTGCAGCGCTGCGAACGGATTCGGCCGTTTGCCTTCGCCCTCGTCTTCGACGGACTCCTCGTCCGCGTCTTCCAAAGGACCGCTCACACCCGACACGAGGCTTTCGTGAACTGCCGGGCAAACCTCATGCCTGGGCACGAGCGGCAACGAAAGCAGCAACTCCTCTTCGATCAAGTCGACGAGATCGAACTGGCGTGTGCCCACGATCACATCGGCTTCATCGTCGTCGAGCGGAAATTCTTCAGCTTCTTCTTCGGTCGCAACGACACGGTACGTCATGTCGACGTCGAACGTCTGGTCGTACGGGGTCATGCAGCGCTGGCACGTGAGCCACGCATGGCCATGCACCGCGAGTCGCAGATACGGCTGCTGCCCATCGGCGCCGTCGTCCTGCAACTCCTTCTGGGTGAACCCTTCGGCCTGCCACGTGAAGACCGTGTCGCGATCTGGCGCGTCCGCCGCCACTTCGTTTAACATGCGCGGCAATTGCGACAGGCGCACCGCACCCGCTGCCTGCCGCCCACTGCGGGCGAATTCGAACAGGTCGACTGCGTGCGGATCAAGCGGTGCCGCCGGCTTGCCAGAAGAAGTGTTCATGTTGCGCTCCTGCCTCCAGGCTGACTTGCGGGATCCGGCTTGCTGGCGCCGCTCATTTGGCGCCGCCCACGGACGTGATCTACGCCACGTACGATTACGTAACTTTACTTCCGAAGACCCGGCAGGCGCCACCACTGCGAAAGCCTGCCGACGAAAAGCGGGAAAGCATACCTGTTTTACCTTTTGCGGTCAATCACTTATGCTTGCGCCCTCGCAACGCCGCGCCACACCTGACGACTCACCGACCCAATCGACCATGCCGCATACCGTTTGCCGCCCGCCGCGGCTGATTCTCGCCTCCAGTTCCCGCTACCGCCGCACGCTCCTGGAGCGCCTCGGTCTGCCGTTCGACGTCGTATCGCCCGACCTCGACGAAACCCCGCTCGCGGGTGAAACGCCGGCCGCGACCGCGCTGCGTCTCGCCGGTGCGAAGGCGCGCGCGGTCGCCGCGACCATCGACGCGCCGGACGGCGTGCTCGTGATCGGGTCGGACCAGGTCGCGACATTCGACGGCCTCCAGATTGGCAAGCCCGGCACGCACGAGCGCGCGCTTGCGCAGCTGCTGTCGATGCAGGGCCGCGACGTCGAGTTCCACAGTGCGCTCAGCCTGTACGACAGCCGCACGGGCGAAACGCAGAGCGAGGACGTCGTCACGCACGTGCGCTTCCGTTCGCTGCCCGAAGCCGAACTCGATGCGTACCTGCGCGCGGAAACGCCGTACGACGTCGCCGGCAGCGCGAAGTCCGAAGGACTCGGCATCGCGCTGCTCGACGCGATCGACTCCGACGACCCGACGGCGCTCGTCGGCCTGCCGCTGATCGCGCTCACCCGGATGCTGCGCACCGCGGGCTATCCGCTCTTCACCACCCACGGAGACCGCGCATGACGGCCGGCACACTTTATCTCGTCCCGAACACCCTCGGCGAAGGCGACGAATCGATGCTCGCGGCCGTGCTGCCCGCGGCCGTGCAGGCGCGCGCCGGCACGCTCGGCTATTACATCGGCGAAAACGCGAAAACGACCCGCGCGTTCCTGAAAAAGATCGGCACGACGCGGCCGATCCAGGAAATCGGGATCCGCGAACTGAACGTCAACACGCCGGCCGGCGAGATCGACAAGCTGCTCGCACCGGTGCTCGCGGGCACGGACGCCGGGCTCGTGTCCGAGGCCGGCTGCCCCGCCGTTGCCGACCCCGGCGCGCTGCTGGTCCGCCGTGCGCACGAACGCGGCGTGAAGGTCGTGCCGCTCGTCGGGCCGAGTTCGATCCTGCTCGCGCTGATGGCGTCGGGCCTGAACGGCCAGAGTTTCGCGTTCAACGGCTACCTGCCGGTCGACGCAGCCGCGCGCGCGAAACGCCTGCGCGAGCTCGAGCAACTGTCGCGCAAGGGCCGCCAGACGCAGATCTTCATCGAGACGCCGTACCGGAACCACGCGATGCTCGACACGCTCGTCGCGACCTGCGCGCCGTCGACGCAGATCTGCGTCGCGGCCGATCTGACCCTGGAGACGGAGACGATCGCCAGCCGTTCGGTGGCGGACTGGAAAAAGGCGCCGGCGCCGAATCTTCACAAGCGCCCCGCCATCTTCCTGCTGCTCGCGAACTGACGCGCCGGCCCCGCAGCCGCTTCGCGGCACGGGGCGCCCGGCCGCGTTCGCCGCCGCGCGAGCCCTCGCTCAGCGCAGGCTGAACGACGTGCCGCCCGCGGCGAGCGCCTTCATCGCCGCCCCGCCGACCGCCGCACCGAACTTGCGCGCGACGCGGTTCGTCAGGCTTTCCTTCACCGTGTAGTCGACGAGATCCGGCGCCTTCAGCACGTCGCGCGCGACCGTGTCGGTCGTGCCGTAGCCGTCGGCGAGCCCGAGTTCGACGCTCTTCTCGCCCGTCCAGAACAGGCCCGAGAACATGTCGGGCGTTTCGTGCAGCCGCTTGCCGCGACCGTCCTTCACGGCCTTGATGAACTGCGCATGGACCTGGTCGAGCAGTGCCTGCGCATGGGCGTCCATCTTCGGCGTCTCGGGCGAGAACGGGTCGTAGAAGCCCTTGTTTTCGCCCGACGTGTGCAGGCGGCGATCGACGCCGAGCTTGCCCATCAGGCCCGTGAAGCCGAACCCGTCCATCAGCACGCCGATCGAGCCGACGATGCTCGCCTTGTCGACGAAGATCTTGTCAGCGGCGGACGCAATGTAATAACCGCCCGATGCGCACATGTCGGTCACGACGACGTACAGCGGCTTGTCCGGATATTTCGTGCGCAGCCGACGGATCTCGTCGTAGACCATCCCGGCCTGCACCGGGCTGCCGCCCGGGCTGTTGATCCGCAGCACGACGCCGGCCGCGCCGTCGTCGTCGAACGCGGCATCGAGCGCCGTATTGATGTCCTCGGCGTTCGCGTTGGTGCCTGCCGCGATCTCGCCGTCGATCGTCACGAGCGCCGTGTGACGCCCGCTCGACGCGAACTTCGCGTCGCTCGAGAAATCGATCAGCGCGAATGCGAGCAGCAGGAACACGCCGAGGAACGCGAAGCGGAAGAAGATCTTCCAGCGCCGCGCCGCGCGCTGTTCCTTGACGGCCGCGAGCGCGATCCGCTCGAGCGCCGCGCGCTCCCAGTTCGGCTCGCGGCTGTCGGGACGGGACGAGGAATCAGGAATATTCGGTTGGTCGGCCATGCAGTGGTGTCGTCAGTCGGTCGTGGCGGGAGGGGGTGAAGCGGCGGGACGCAGGTCGGCATCGGGCACCCAGAATACCGCACGGCCGTCCGGCAGGTCGCGCTCGTCGACCTCCACCGGCCGCAGGCGGCCGCCGCGGCACGGGCCGCCGACGCACTTGCCGGTATCCGGCGCGTAGATCGCACCGTGCGTCGCGCACATCAGGTAGAGGCCCGACGACTCGAAGAACTGCCCTTCGGCCCAGTCGAGCTCCATCGGCACGTGCGCGCAGCGGTTCAGGTAGCCGTATGCACGGCCGTCGTAGCGCACGAAGAACACGACCGCCTGCTCGCCGCGCAGCGTCGCGTCGACGCGCACGCCGGCGCCGCCGTCGGTCAAGGCGTCCGACGCGCACACGCGCACGGCTTCGGGCGCCGCGCTCACGCGTGCTCCCGCAGCCACGCCGCCAGCGCGACGACGTCCGGCGCGACGAAGCGCGGCGTCAGCGCGGCCAGCGCATCGGCCGTATGCGCGCCGTACGAGACGCCGACCCCGGCCGCCCCCGCGCTCGCCGCCATCTGCAGGTCGTGCGTGGTGTCGCCGATCATCACGGTACGCGCCAGATCCTGCCCCAATTCGCGGGACAGTTCGTGCAGCATCGCCGGGTGCGGCTTCGAGAACGTTTCGTCCGCGCAGCGCGTCGCATCGAACAGGCTCGTCAGCTTCGACTGGTCGAGCACACGATTCAGCCCGACCCGGCCCTTGCCGGTCGCGACCGCGAGCAGGTAACCGGTATCGCGCAGTTCCGCCAGCAGTTCGCGCACGCCGGCGAACAATTCGATGCGCTGATCGTCCAGCAGGTAGTGATAGCGGTAACGCTCGGCCAGCCGCGGATAGTCGGACGGATCGAGGGTCGGAGCGGTAATGCGCAGCGCATCGCGCAGGCCGAGGCCGATCACGTAGCGGGACGCCTCGTCCGACGGCGTGGGCAGACCGAGATCGCGGCACGCGGCCTGGATGCTGTGCGCGATGTGCGCGGTCGAATCCATCAGCGTGCCGTCCCAGTCGAAGACGATCAGGTCAAATTGCTGTCGGGCCATGCGAGTCATGCGTTATCGCGCAAAGCGCGGAGTTGATCGAGGAAGCGCCGGCATTCGTCCGGCAGCGGCGCATCGAACTGCAGCGGCTCGCCGGTCAGCGGGTGCGCGAGCTTCAGCCGGTGCGCATGCAGGAACATCCGTTTCAGCGACGGCTGCGCGTTCGCGCGCGCCAGCGCCTTGTTCAGTGCGAAATCGCCGTACTTGGCGTCGCCGGCGATCGGCAGGCCGAGATGCGCGAGGTGCACACGGATCTGATGGGTCCGGCCCGTTTTGAGTTCCGCTTCGACCAGCGCGTAATCCGGCCAGCGCTCGAGCAGGTTGAACACCGTGTGCGACGGCAGGCCGTCGTCCTGCACGCGCACGCGCCGCTCCCCTTCCGCGGTCGAATATTTGAACAGCGGCGCCTTCACCGCGCGGCGGCGGCCCCAGTCGGACTGCCACTCGCCGTGTCCGCACGCGAAGTAACGCTTGTCCATCCGGTTTTCGCGGATCTGCTCGTGCAGGCCCACGAGCGCCGTGCGCTTCTTCGCGAGCATCAGGATCCCGGACGTCTCGCGGTCGAGCCGGTGCACGAGTTCGAGGAATTTGGCGCGCGGACGCGCCTGGCGCATCTGCTCGATCACGCCGAACGCGACGCCGCTGCCGCCGTGCACCGCGACGCCGGCCGGCTTGTTGATGACGAGCATCGCATCGTCTTCGTACAGCACCTCGAACTGGGCGGGCGGCACGATCGGCGTGTCGGCCCACGCGAGATCGGCCGCCGCCACCCGCACGGGCGGCACGCGGACGATGTCGCCGAACGCGAGGCGGTACTGGGCGTCGACCCGACCCTTGTTGACGCGCACTTCGCCGCTGCGCAGGATCCGGTAAATATGGCTTTTGGGCACGCCTTTACAGACGCGCAACAGGAAGTTGTCGATCCGCTGACCGGCCGAGTTTTCGTCGATCTCGATCATCGATACCTGGCCGCTTGCGACTGAATTCTGGGATATTTTGCCTAACTCATTCATACTGAATATAATTTTGCCCAGCCTGACGTTGAGGGTGGCCTGACAGGCCGGCCCCGGCTGAATCGGGCAAGGCGCAAGCGCAAACTGCTATTTTACTTGCGCCGGGGGTCCGCTGCTCGCCCCTAATCAAAGAGATGCAGCAAGTTGCACGCACGGCGCCGCCCGTCGGCAAGGATCGCGCCCACAGGCGGATTCGGTCGGCAAGGCGCCGCGGTAACGGAAAGTTGGTTGAAAAGAATTTGATCGGCAGCCCGACGGCGCGAAGTGCGTCCGCAGGCTGCCGGTTGCGAAAATTACGGCGTTGCGCCTGATTTGGCCCCGCGAAGGTGCGGGGCTTGGCGACGTCAAACCAGGGAAGTACACCCCAAGCGGGAAAGTCGGGTTGGATTCGATACTCCCCGCTGCGGCCCAAGCCGCAGCATCTGCCGCCCGTCGGCGCGCGCGACGCATTGCGCGCGCCCGTGGCGATGCCCGGACTCAGGCTTAGCGCGCTTGTGCAGCGTGCGGTGTGTGAACGCCGTGCTTTGAAACCGTATTCGCAGGTGCCCAACGGCCGCCGGCCCCGTCTTTCGGGGCCCAAGCGCCTCTTCAGGCAATTCTCCCCGCCATCCTTCCCGCTCCAGCGTGCTGGTGACAACACAACAAGGTGCGGCCTGCCGTCGTTCCCGCCTTCGCGACTGACAACCGCGAGGCGCCGGCAGCGGAGCCGCCTGGAGTCGTTCATGAAACGCATGCTGTTCAATGCGACGCAGCAGGAGGAGCTGCGCGTCGCCATCGTCGATGGGCAAAAGCTCATCGACATCGACATCGAGACAGCCGGGCGCGAACAGCGCAAAGGCAATATCTACAAAGGTGTCATCACCCGTATCGAGCCGTCGCTCGAAGCGTGCTTCGTCAACTACGGCGAAGACCGCCATGGCTTCCTGCCGTTCAAGGAAGTCGCCCGGCAGTACTTCAAGGACGGCATCGACATGCGCTCGGCGCGCATCCAGGATGCCCTGCGCGAAGGCCAGGAACTGATCGTTCAGGTCGAGAAGGAAGAGCGCGGCAACAAGGGCGCCGCCCTCACCACGTTCATCTCGCTCGCCGGCCGCTACCTCGTGCTGATGCCGAACAATCCGCGCGGCGGCGGCGTGTCGCGCCGGATCGAAGGCGACGAGCGCCAGGAACTGCGCGAAACCATGGCGCAGCTGCAGATTCCGGACGGCATGAGCATGATCGCCCGCACCGCGGGCATCGGCCGCAGCGCCGAGGAACTGCAGTGGGACCTGAACTACCTGCTGCAGCTGTGGCGCGCGATCGAAGCGGCGTCGCAAAGCGGCAATGCCGGCCAGCCGATGCTGATCTATCTGGAATCGAGCCTCGTGATCCGCGCGATCCGGGACTATTTCCAGCCCGATATCGGCGAAATCCTGATCGACACGACCGAGATCCACGATCAGGCCCGTGCGTTCATGGACATCGTGATGCCGGACAACGTGTCGAAGGTGAAGCGCTACCACGACGACGTGCCGCTCTTCTCCCGCTTCCAGATCGAGCACCAGATCGAGACCGCGTACTCGCGCACGGTGCCGCTGCCGTCCGGCGGCGCGATCGTGATCGACCACACCGAAGCACTCGTCGCGATCGACGTGAACTCGGCGCGTGCGACCAAGGGCGCGGACATCGAGGAAACGGCGACCCGCACGAACCTCGAAGCGGCGGACGAAGTAGCCCGCCAGCTGCGCCTGCGCGACCTCGGCGGCCTGATCGTGATCGACTTCATCGACATGGAGTCGGCCAAGAGCCAGCGCGAAGTCGAGCAGCGCCTGAAGGACGCGCTCAAGCACGACCGTGCGCGCGTGCAGATGGGCAAGATCTCCCGCTTCGGCCTGATGGAACTGTCGCGCCAGCGCCTGCGTCCGGCGCTGTCGGAAGGCAGCCACGTGACGTGCCCGCGCTGTAACGGCACCGGCCACATCCGCGATACCGAATCGTCCGCGCTGCAGGTCCTGCGGATCATTCAGGAAGAAGCGATGAAGGAAAACACCGCGGCGATCCACTGCCAGGTGCCGGTCGAGGTGACCGCCTTCCTGCTCAACGAAAAGCGTCAGGAAATCAACAAGATCGAGTCGCGCTTCAAGGTCGGCATCGTGCTGATCCCGAACAAGCACCTCGATACGCCGCACTACAAGCTCGAGCGCCTGCGCCACGACGACGCGCGCCTCGACGATCCGCGCGCGTCCTGGAAGATGGCCGAGGAAGCCGCCCGCGAACTGGAGTCGGAAACCGGCTACAGCAAGCGCACGGCCGACGTGAAGCCGAAGCAGGAAGCGGCGGTCAAGGGCATCACGCCCGAGCGTCCGGCTCCGGGCGCGGCACCGCAGCGCCCGGCCGAGCCGGTTGCGGCGCCCGCCCCGGTCGCCGTGGCAAGCAGCGGCGGCTTCATCGGCTGGTTGAAGGGTCTGTTCGGCGTGTCGCCGGCTCCGGCGCCCGCGCCGGTTGCACCGGCACCGGCGAAGGAACAGGCTGCCCGTCCGGCCCGCGAGCGGACCGAGAAGACCGAGCAGCGCGGCGGCGATCGCAACCGCAACCGCCGCGGCGGTGTCCAGCAGGCCCAGGGTGGCCGCGAGCAGGCAGCGACGGGCCGTGGCCAGCCGCAACGCCAGGAACGCGAAGGCAAGGAAATTCGTGAACCGCGTGAACCGCGCGAGGGTCGTGAACCGCGTGAAAGCCGCGAGCCGCGCGAAAGCCGCGAGGGTCGCGAAGGTCGTGAGGGCCGAGGCCCGCGCGAAGGCCGCGAACCGCGCGAGCCGCGTGAAAGCCGTGAGCCGCGCGAGAGCCGCGAACCGCGTGAGCGCGTCGAGCAGCCCGAAGCCGTCGAGGCAGCCGGCCGCGGCGAGCGCCAGGAACGCGGCGAACGTCGCGAGCGTGGTGAGCGCCGCAAGCCGGTGCAGCACGCGGCGACGCTCGAGACCGTCAACCGTGGCGAGAACCATCCGGAAGCGGAAGCCGACCAGGCTGTCGCAGCGCTGCCGGGCGCCGATGTCGGTGCCGACGCGGAAGCCGGCGCACGTGACGGCGAGGAACGTCGCCGTCGCCGCCGCGGCCGCCGCGGTGGTCGTCGCGAGCGCGAGGACGAAGGCTCGGCGGTCGAGCACGCCGAGCAAGGCGCGGACGGCGAAGCCCCCGTGCACGCCGTGACGACGGAAGCCCCGAACGCGGTCGAGCCGGCCCGTGCGGCCGCACCGGTCGCCGTGGCGTCCATGGCAGCCGTTTCGGCAGCAGGCGCCGCGGTTGCGGAAGCCGAAGTCGAGGAGCGTGCCGAAGCGGTCGCACCGGCCGCGGTCGAGTCGCAAACGGCACCGGTTCGTGTCGAAGCGACGCCGGTCGCACCGCTCGAGCCCGCGCCGGTCGCACCGGCAGCCGAACCGTCACCGGTCACGCCGGCCGCTGAATCGGAAGCCGGCCCGGCTCCGGTCGCGGTTTCGCCGACCGATGCGTTCGAAGTGCCGGCCGCACCGGCTGGCGTCGAAGCGCCGCAGTCCGCGCCCGTCGAGCAAGCCGCACCGGCACCGGTCGTCGCAGCTGAAGTCGCTCCGGCACCCGTTGCTCCGGCACCGGTCGCTCCGGCTCACGTCGAACCGGCTCGCGTCGAAGCCGCACCGGCCGAAACCGTTGCCACGCCGGCTCCGGCGCCCGCCCAGCCGGCCGCCGCGCCTGCTTCGGCGAGCCTCGATGCCGTGCTGGAGCAAGCCGGTCTCGTGTGGGTGAACACGGACGCCGACAAGTTCCGCGCTGCACAGGAAGCCGCATCGCGCCTGCCGCGTCCGGCCCGCGTGCCGCGCGAGCGCAAGGCGCAGCCGCCGGTCGACCCGACGCCGATGCAGCAGGTCGAAACGCACCGCTAAGCGGCGCATCGCCCGACCAGAAAAGCCCGCCTCCGGCGGGCTTTTTCATTTCCGCGCTGCGGGTTTCCGCCCCCCGGCCCGGCCGGCCGCTTGCGGCTAAAATAGAGGCCTGACTCGCACTTCTTTCAACATGTCCCGACGCATCATTCCCCTCGCCGACGTCAGCGGGATGCCGGATATCTCCGGCGTCGCGCATACCCCCGACGGCGCGCTGGCCGACAGGTTCGCCAGGCCGCTGCGCGACTTGCGCATCTCGGTGACGGACCGCTGCAACTTCCGCTGCGTGTACTGCATGCCGCGAGACGTATTCGACAAGGACTACCCGTTCCTGCCCCACAGCGCGCTGCTCACGCACGAAGAGATCGAGCGGGTGGCGCGGCTGTTCGTCGCCCACGGCGTCGAAAAGATCCGGATCACCGGCGGCGAGCCGCTGCTGCGCAAGAACCTCGAATTCCTGATCGAGCGTCTCGCGCGCCTGACGACTCACGACGGCCGCCCGCTCGACCTGACGCTGACCACCAACGGCTCGCTGCTCGCGCGCAAGGCGCGCGCGCTGAAGGACGCCGGCCTCACGCGCGTGACGGTCAGTCTCGACGCACTGGACGACACGCTGTTCAAGCGCATGAACGACGCCGACTTCGCGAGCGCCGACGTGCTCGACGGCATCTTCGCCGCGCAGGCCGTGGGCCTCGCGCCCGTCAAGGTGAACATGGTCGTGAAGCGCGGCACCAACGACGGCGAGATCCTGCCGATGGCCGAGCGTTTCCGCGGCACCGGCGTAATCCTGCGCTTCATCGAATACATGGACGTCGGCACGTCGAACGGCTGGAACATGACCGAGGTGCTGCCGTCCGCGGACGTCGTCGCGCGGATCGCCGAGCGGTTCCCGCTCGTGCCGCTCGACGCGCACACGGCGGCGGAAACCGCGCAGCGCTGGGGCTATGCGGACGGCGGCGGCGAGATCGGCGTGATCTCGAGCGTCACGCAGGCATTCTGCGGCGACTGCACGCGCGCCCGGTTGTCGACCGAAGGCAAGCTGTACCTGTGCCTGTTCGCATCGACGGGCCATGACCTGCGCGCCCTGGTGCGCGGCGGCGCCAGCGACGCCGAGATCGCGACCGCGATCGCCCGGATCTGGCAGGCCCGCACCGACTGCTATTCGCAGCTGCGCGGCAGCGCGGCCGCCAACGGCGTGCCCGACGGCGCTGGCAAGCGCGTCGAAATGTCCTACATCGGCGGCTGACGCGCGTCGCCCGAGGCAACTTCCCGCGATGTCCGCTTCCACCTCGCCCTCCATCGCCGGCCTGCTGCTCGCAGGCGGCCGTGCCACGCGCATGGACGGCGCGGACAAGGGCCTGCAACTGCTCGACGGTACGCCGCTCGCGCTGCACGTGCTGCACCGGCTCTCGCCGCAGGTCGACGAGATGCTGATCAGCGCGAATCGCAACGCCGATCGCTACGCCGAGCTCGGTGGGCCTGTCGACGCGCGCGTCGTGGCGGACGAAACACCCGATTTCCCCGGCCCGCTCGCGGGCCTGCTCGCCGGCATGCGGGCGGCGCGCGCACCGCTCGTCGCGTGCGCGCCGTGCGATACGCCCTACTTGCCGGCCGACCTCGTCGCGCGGCTGCACGCGGCGCTCGACGCGCAGCGGGCCGACATCGCGGTGGCCGTGACCGTCGACGCGCAGCACGTGCGTTCACCGCAGCCGACCTGCGCGCTGCTGCGTACGTCGCTTGCGGACGATCTCGCCGCCGCGCTCGCGGCCGGCGAGCGCAAGGTCCGTGCGTGGTACGCACGCCACAAGACGGTCGAAGTCGAGTTTCGCGACGAGCGTGCGTTTTACAATGCCAATTCCTGGCATGAACTCGCCGCGCTTGCCCGCCGCTGACGGCACCGGCATCCGTTCCCGCCCGCCGCATGCGCCTTCGCGCTCAGGCGCCCTCCGCGCGCCACCGGCCACGAACCCGATACGCCTTGCGGCGCAGTCCGACTGATGATCACGCAATCCTCGCCCGCCTCCCGAACCGCACCCGATTCCGCCGCCCCGCTGTCGCTCGCCGACGCGCAGGCGCTCGCGTGCCGGTTCGCGGTGCCGGTCGACGCGTGCGACACGGTGTCGCTGCATGACGCACTCGACCGCGTGCTCGCGGTCGATGTGAACGCGCCGTTCGACATTCCCGCGTACGACAACTCGGCGATGGACGGCTACGCGTTCGACGGCAGCGCAGGCGCGCTGGCAGCGACCGCCGATATCACGCTGACGGTCGCCGGCGCGGCGTTCGCCGGCCATCCATTCGACGGATCCGTGACGGCCGGCGCGTGCATTCGCATCATGACCGGCGCGCCGATGCCGGCCGGGTGCGACACGGTCATCCCGCAGGAACGCGTGCGCGTCGACGGCGATGTGATCCGCTTCGCCGCACACGACGTCGCACGCGGCGCAAACTGCCGCCGGGCCGGCGAGGATCTCGCGCGCGGCGCCTGCGCGCTCGCCGCCGGCCGCATCCTGCGCCCGTCCGATCTCGGCCTGCTCGCATCGTTCGGGTTGCGCGAAGCCACGGTGCGCCGCCGCGTGCGCGTCGCCGTGTTCTCGACCGGCGACGAACTGCGCGAACCCGGCGAACCGCTCGGCCCCGGCTCGCTGTACGACAGCAATCGCGCGATGCTGGTCGCGATGCTCGAACGGCTGCACATCGACGCGCTCGATCTCGGGATCGTCCGCGACGATCCGGCCGCGCTCGAACGCGCGCTGCGCGATGCCGCCGACGCACGGGCCGACGCGGTGATCACGTCGGGCGGCGTATCGGCCGGCGAAGCCGATTTCACGCGCGACGTGATGGCGCGGCTCGGCGACGTGACCTTCGCAAGCCTCGCGCTGCGGCCGGGCCGCCCGCTCGCATGCGGCACGCTCGCGCGCGCGGGCGACGGCGCCGGCCACGTGCTGTTCTTCGGGCTGCCCGGCAACCCGGTCGCATCCGCCGTGACGTTCTACGCGATCGTGCGCCCCGCGCTGCTGACGCTGGCCGGCGCGCACACGCCGCCGCCCGCGACGTACACGGCGCTCAGCACACTGGCGTTGAAAAAGCGTCCGGGCCGCACCGAATACCTGCGCGCCGTGGCGACGCGTGCCGCCGACGGCCAGTGGCACGTCGCGCCGGCCGGTTCGCAGAGTTCCGCATCGTTGAGCGGTCTCGCGGCCGCCAACTGTTTCATCGTCCTGGGCCACGATTCCGCGGCAGTCGACGCGGGCGCCCCGGTCGACATCCTGCCGCTCGACGGCCTGATCTGAATTCCAATCGATATATCTCTACGGGGGCAATCCGCACATGAAGAAACAAATCTCGTCGATCGCCGCGGGGCAGACCGCAAAGGCGCTGATCCTCGTCTATCTGACGTTCAGCGTGCCGATCGTGCTGCTCGGCATCCTGGTCGCGTACATCCGCTACGGGATGGTGGAGCTGAGCACGATCCTGAGCGCGCTGCTGCTGAACGCGATCCTCGGTTTCGTGCTGCTGTGGATCGCCTGCCACGCATACAACTGGGTCGCATCGCGTTTCGGCGGCATCGAGATCGTGCTGTCCGATCCGCCGGAGGAAGCATGAGCGGCACGCCGCTGATCCGCGCGGCCGAAGCGCGCGACGTCGGCGCGATCCTTGCGCTGATGCGCGAGCTGGCCGAGTTCGAGAAGCTCACGCACCTGTTCGTCGCGAGCGACGCCGATCTGGCCGACGCACTGTTCGGTGCGCGCCCCGCCGCCGAAGCGCTCGTCGCCGAGCGCGACGGCGCGATCGTCGCGTATGCGCTGTTCTTCCACAACTATTCGACGTTCCTCGGCCGTCGCGGGCTGTATCTCGAGGATCTGTACGTGCAGCCGTCGCAGCGCGGCACGGGTCTCGGCACCGCGATGCTGCAACACCTCGCGGCACTCGCCGTCGAACGCCGCTGCGGGCGCTTCGAATGGTCGGTGCTCGACTGGAACCAGCCGGCGATCGATCTCTACGAGAAGATGGGCGCGACCGTGCTGCCGGAGTGGCGCATCGTGCGCGTAACCGGCGACGCACTGGATGCGCTCGCCGCACGCTGAACGCGGGCCGGCCACGCCGGTCGCCGCTGCAAAAAAACGGGCGCCGCGGCGCCCGTTTTTCGTTTCAGCCGGTTGCGGCCGCATACGTCGTGCGTCATGCCTCGTCCGCATCGGCGCCGTCTGCGCCGTCCGCGACTTCCGCACCCAGCAGCCCGGCCGCCGTATCGCCCGGTAACGCCTCGACCTGCTTCAGCTTGCGGTTCATCACGCGCGTGCGCTGCTCGGCTGCCTCGATCGAGCGCGTGACCGTTTCGAGCTGCGCCTTCGTGCGCGCAAGCACATCGCCGAACTTGCCGAACTCGGTCTTCACCGCGCCGAGCACCTGCCACACTTCGCTCGAGCGCTGCTCGATCGCGAGCGTGCGAAAGCCCATCTGCAGGCTGTTCAGCAACGCGGTCAGCGTGGTCGGGCCGGCCACCGTCACGCGATAGTCGCGCTGCAGCAGGTCGGTCAGCCCCGGGCGGCGCAGGATCTCCGCAAAGAGCCCCTCGGTCGGCAGGAACAGCAGCGCGAAATCGGTCGTATGCGGCGGTGCGACGTACTTCTCGGCGATCGTCCTCGCCTCCATCCGCACGCGCGCCTCGAGCGCACGGGCCGCTTCCTCGACCGCCACCGAATCGGCACGTTCCTGCGCATCGATCAGCCGCTCGTAGTCCTCGCGCGGAAACTTCGCGTCGATCGGCAGCCACACCGGCGGCGCATCGCCCGTACCGGCGGCGCGCCCCGGCAACCGGATCGCGAACTCGACGCGTTCGCTGCTCTTCGGCACCGTCGCGACGTTCTTCGCGTACTGGTCGGGCGTGAGCATCTGCTCGAGCAATGCCTCGAGCTGCACCTCGCCCCAGGTGCCGCGCGTCTTCACGTTGGTCAGCACCTTCTTCAGGTCGCCGACGCCGGCCGCGAGCGTCTGCATCTCGCCGAGCCCGCGGTGCACTTGCTCGAGCCGGTCCGACACGAGCTTGAACGATTCGCCGAGCCGTTGTTCGAGCGTCGCATGCAGCTTCTCGTCGACGGTGCGGCGCATCTCCTCGAGCTTCGCCGCGTTGTTCGTCTCGATGTCCTTCAGCCGCTGCTCGAGCGTCGCGCGCACTTCGCCGATCCGGCGATCGTTGGCCTCGGTCAGTTGCGTGAGCTGCCGGTTCAGCGTGTCGCCGAACAGCCGCAGTGCGACCGTCTGCTCTTCGCGCGCCTGCTGCGCCTGGCGCTGCACGCTCTCGCGCATCGCGTCGAACTGCTGCGCGTTGCCGGCGACGAGCTTGCCGAGCTGTTGCGCGAAACCATCGATCTGGTTGTTCTGCACGGTCGCAATGCTGGTCAGCTGGGTCGCGAGCGTCTGCTGAAGCTGCGAGAAACTGCCAGCCAGCTCGGTGCGCGAGCCGCGCGCGTTCTCGACGATTTCGCCGCGCAGCTCGCGTTCGAGCCGTTCGACCGCGAGCGCCTGCGCGTGCGCGGCGTCCTCGATCTGGTCGCCGAGCACGGCCGCATCGTCATGGCGGCCGCCGCCGCGCACGAGCGCGACGATCGCCACCGCGAGCGCGACGGCCAGCACGACGACCGCCGCCAGCAACAACGTCGTCGTCATGCGCGCGGCTTCCCGATCACGTCAGGGTTGATCGGATTCGGCGGCTGCCCCGCGCGCGGCCCGACGCCCAGCGCGGCGATCAGGTTGTCGGCCGCGAGGTTCGCCATCGCGCGGCGCGTCTTCTCGGTCGCGCTCGCGATGTGCGGCGTCAGCACGACGTTCGGCACCTCGAGCAGCGCCGGATGAACGCTCGGCTCGCCTTCGTATACGTCGAGGCCGGCCGCGGCGATCGTCCCGTCGCGCAGCGCGGCGGCCAGTGCCGCGTCGTCGACGATGCCGCCGCGCGCGATGTTGGTCAGCGTCGCGGTCGGTTTCATCTTCGCGAGCTCGGCCGCGCCGATCGTGTGATGGTTCTCCTTCGTGTACGGCAGCACGAGCACGACGTGATCGGCGCGCGCCAGCAGCGCGTCCTTCGCCACGTATTCGGCGTTCAGCTCGGCCTCGATCTCGGGTGCGACCCGCGACCGGTTGTGATAGATCACCTGCATCCCGAAGCCGCGCGCGCGGCGTGCGAGTGCCTGGCCGATGCGCCCCATGCCGATGACGCCGAGCGTCGAGCCGTAAATGTCGCTGCCCAGGAAACCGTCGTACGCCCACTTCCGCCAGTGCCCGGCGCGCAGCCAGTGCTCGGATTCGGCGATCCGGCGCGCGGCCGCCATCATCAGCGCCCAGCCGAAATCCGCGGTGGACTCGTTCAGCACGTCGGGCGTGTTGGTGCCGAGCACGTTCGCCGCGTTGAACGCGGCCATGTCGAAGTTGTTGTAGCCGACCGCCATGTTCGACACGACGCGCAGGCGCGGCGCCGCCGCCAGCGCGGCCGCGCCGACCGGGTCGCCCGCCGTCAGCGCGCCGTCCTTGTCGGCGAGACGCGCGGCAAGCGCATCGGGCGCGAGTGCGTCGCCGTTGTTCCAGTCGACTTCGAAATACTGCTCGAGCCGTTCGATCACGTCCGGAAAGATCGGACGTGCGACCAGGATCTTCTGCATCGCCATCTCCGCATGCCGCGGCCGGAACGCGGCGCATCGTGCGCCGCCGAAACCGTCCGCGCTTGGTTGAAAATAATCAGCCTACGCCGGGAAGAAGAGCCACGACGTCAGCAGGAATACCGGTACCAGTATCACGAGCGCCCAGCCGAGATACGCGAAGAAGCTCGGCATCCTCACGCCGCGCGACTCCGCGATCGCCTTCACCATGAAGTTCGGCGCATTGCCGATGTAGCTGTTCGCGCCCATGAATACCGCCCCCGCGGAAATCGCAGCGAGCGTCGTCGCACCCGTCGTCATCAGCGCTTGCGCGTCGCCGCCCGCGAGGTTGAAGAACACGAGATAGGTCGGCGCGTTGTCGAGGAACGACGACAGCAGGCCGGTCGCCCAGAAGTACATCGCGTCGATCGGCTTGCCGTCGGGGCCCGTGACGAGATGGACGATCTGCGCGAACGCGCCCTGCGCACCCGCGCGCAGGATCACGATCACCGGCGCGATCGTCACGAAGATCCCGGCGAACAGCTTCGCGACCTCCTCGATCGGCGCCCAATTGAATGCGTTGCCTTCGCGCGCCGAGCGCGGCGTCAACGCGAGCGACGCGAGCGCCACGACGACGAGCGCGACGTCGCGCACGAGATTCTGCAGCACGACGTGCGTGCCCCACACGTCGAACGTGATGCCCGGCTTCCAGATGCCGCTCATCAGCACGAGGCCGATCACGGCCGCGAGCAGCACGAAGTTGACCTTGCCGTCGATCGACAGCGCGGCGCCGTCGGGTGTCGGGTCGAGCGCGGCCGGCCGCTCCTCGCCACCCTTCCGGTAGAAGTACGTATCGAGCACGAAGAACAGCGTCAGCAGCACCGCGCAGATGAACAGCATCGGTAGCGCGAGATGCGTGGTCGTCCAGAAGAAGCTCACGCCGTTCAGGAAGCCGAGGAACAGCGGCGGATCGCCGAGCGGCGACAGCGAGCCGCCCGCGTTCGCGACGAGAAAGATGAAGAAGATCACGACGTGCACGACATGCTTGCGGTTGTCGTTCGCGCGCAGCAGCGGGCGGATCAGCAGCATCGCGGCGCCGGTCGTGCCCATCACGCTCGCGAGCAGCGTGCCGAGCGCGAGGATCGCGGTGTTCAGTTTCGGTGTGCCGTGCAGGTTGCCGTTGACGCAGATGCCGCCGGCGACCGTATAGAGCGCGGTCAGCAGTACGATGAACGGAATGTATTCCTCGAGCAGCGCGTGCACGAGCGTACCGAACGCCGTGCCCGCGCCGAATGCGACCGCGAACGGCGCCAGGAACGCGATCGCCCACGCCGCGGCGATCTTGCCGAAGTGGTGATGCCAGAACACCGGCGCGACGAGCGGGAACACCGCGATGGACAGCAGGATCCCGGCGAACGGGATACCCCAGAGTGCGGACAGCGTGGCACCGTCGAGCGTGGCGGCCGATGCGAGCGCGGGAACGGCGCCAAGCGCGGCTCCCGACGCCATGCCCGCCCAGGCGGCATGTCGTTTCATGCAGAACTTCCTTGTGCGAGTGAGTCGAGTGAGGATGAAGCCGGCGCGCGCGTCATGCGCCGCGCACGACGAGATTGAAGCCGGCGCGCGCGTCATGCGCCGCGCACGACGATCGCGTGAACGCGGTACGGGCCGTGTGCGCCCAGCACGATGGTCTGCTCGATATCGCCCGTGCGCGACGGGCCCGATACGAAATTGACCGCGCGCGGCAATTCGCCGCGCTCCGCGCGAATCAGCGCGAAGGCATCTTCATGGCCCGCGACGATCCGCGACGCCGGCACGATCGCGATGTGCGTCTCCGGCAGCAACCCGGCCGATGCGTAGGTGTCGGGGCCGGACAGCAGCACCAGCGAACCCGTTTCGGCGGTTGCGCAAAAGCAGCCGGTCAGGCCGACGAGATCGCCGTCGCGCGGCTTGCGACATTCGACCGTCAGGCCCGCGCCGGCCCAGTCGAGCTCGGCGAGCGTGCGCCATGCGACGGCCTGCATCGGCAGGCTGTGAGCGGCAAGATAGCGGGCGGCGGCGGCGGGCGCATCGGCCAGCGTCGCGACTTCGTCGACCGTCGTCGACAGGCGCGCCGCTTCATCGACGAATGCGGCGACGAGGTCGGCCGGCATCGGCGGGCGCGGCCCTTCGGGATGGCGAGCGAGATACTCGGCGACGCCGTCGCGTTCCGCTGCATCGGGTTCGGGCGCGCGTCCTTGCGCCGCGCGAATGCGTGCGAGGATCTGGCGACGGGCAGCGGAAGTGTCCATGAACGGTCCTCGTGACATGAGCGTGCGATACCGTCGGATTATACCGGCCGCCCTCGCCGCGACGCACCTGGCCGGACGGCCGACGCCTACTGCGATGCGTCGTCGCCGGCCGGCTGCGCGATGCCGAACACCTGGCGCAGGTACGCGAGATACGCGCGGTCGTCGCACATGCTCTTGCCCGGCGAATCCGACAGCTTCGCGACCGGCTGCCCGTTGCAGCGAACCATCTTGATCACGATCTGCAGCGGCACGTAGCCGAGATCGTTCGTCAGGTTGGTGCCGACGCCGAACGCGAGCTTGCAGCGGTTGCGGAATCGTTCGTACAGCTGCATGACCTTGGGGATGTCGAGCGCATCCGAGAACACGAGCACCTTGGTGCGCGGGTCGCAGCGGTTCGCCTCATAGTGGCGCAGCATGCGCTCACCCCACTCGAACGGATCGCCCGAATCGTGGCGCGCGCCGTCGAATAGCTTGCAGAAGTACATGTCGAAGTCGTTCAGGAACGCATCCATCCCGTAGACGTCCGACAGCGCGATCCCGAGGTCGCCGCGATACTCTTTCGCCCACATCTCGAAACCGTAAGTCTGCGAATCGCGCAGCCGCGGGCCGAGCGCCTGGCATGCCTGCAGGTATTCGTGCGCCATCGTGCCGAGCGGCGTCAGCTCGTGCTTCATCGCGTAGAACACGTTGCTCGTGCCCGCGAACTGCGGCCCGAGCCCGTCGCGCAGCGTCAGCGCGACCTCCTCGTGCCACACCTTCGAGAAACGCCGGCGCGTGCCGTAGTCGGCGATCTTGCAGTCGGCGAACTCGGGCTTCGCGCCGAGGAGCTTGATCTTCTCGCGCAGCCGCTCGCGGCCTTCGCGATAGTCGGGCTCGCGCTGCGTGTTGCGGAAATAGACTTCATTGACGATCGCGAGCACCGGAATCTCGAACAGGATCGTGTGCAGCCACGGCCCCTCGATCACGATGTCGATCTCGCCGCTGCCCTTCGGCGAAGGCGTGATCGAGATGTACTTCTCGTTCAGGTGGAACAGCGCGAGGAAGTCGACGAAATCGCTCTTGATGAAGCGCATCCGCCGCAGATAGTCGAGTTCGACGTCGGTGAAGCGAAGCGAACACAGGCCGCGCACCTCGTCGCGGATCTCGTCGATGTACGGGACGAGATCGACGCCGGGCGTGCGGCACCGGAACCGGTACTCGACGTTTGCGGCGGGAAAGTGATGCAGGACGACCTGCATCATCGTGAACTTGTAGAGATCCGTGTCGAGCAGCGAAGTAATGATCATGATTGCGGCACCGCCAATATCGAGACAGGGTCCGGCACACCGCGCGCCGCCCGGTCGTCGGCCATGTTACCCGAATGCGGGCCGGACCATCGTGAAAGCGCCCCTGCCCGCTCCGGCCGGGCCGCCATTGCCGCACGCGCGGCATCCCCCGTGGGCCCCATAAACTAATCACGAAACGATATAAGCCGGAAAGCCGACCACGTCATGCGGGTTTTGCGCTTCAGTTACAATGCCGCTTTTGGCGCAAACGCCACCCCATATATACCGCCAAGCAGGAGCGTTTTAATGACTCACGTTGTGACCGAAGGCTGCATCAAGTGCAAATACACGGACTGCGTGGATGTGTGCCCGGTGGATTGCTTCCGTGAAGGTCCCAACTTTCTCGCCATCGATCCGGACGAGTGCATCGACTGCGCCGTGTGCGTCGCCGAGTGCCCGACCAATGCGATCTATGCCGAAGAAGACGTTCCGGGCGACCAGCAGCAGTTCACCGAGCTGAACGCCGAGCTGGCGAAGAACTGGCCGTCGATCACGAAGACCAAGCCGGCACCGGCCGACGCGGACGAGTGGAAGGACGTGCAGGAAAAGCTGCACCTGCTCGAGCGCTGATCGCGCAGCGGCGCCGCGCAATATTTTTTGCGCACCGCCGCCCAAAGGTATTGACAGGTTAGCCAACGCCCCATAAAATCTCGTTTCTCTGCTGTTGTTGTTTGTTCCCCGATAGCTCAGTCGGTAGAGCGCCGGACTGTTAATCCGTAGGTCCCTGGTTCGAGCCCAGGTCGGGGAGCCAAAAAAGCAAAGGCCCGTTGAATGTGCGCGGGTTTCTTGTTGGAAACAAACCAAGCAGATGTACCGATTTATTCCCCGATAGCTCAGTCGGTAGAGCGCCGGACTGTTAATCCGTAGGTCCCTGGTTCGAGCCCAGGTCGGGGAGCCAGACAGCGAAAGGCCCGTCATTCGACGGGCCTTTTGTTTGGTTCTTCACGGATTACCGGGATAGGCGGCCTTGATCTTGAGGAAGAAGTAAGCGCTGTCGCGGTAGCCGTAGGCC
>NZ_JAWRYD010000047.1:0-47199 GCF_046534765.1 Burkholderia sp. SIMBA_062 | reverse complement strand
TTCGTGTAGCTCTTGTCCAGATTGAAGTTGTACTGCTGCGTGGCCTTGCCATCGGCTCCGTAGAAGATGTCCAGCGTCTTGTTGCCGTTGGTGTTGAACTTTGCGTACTCGGTTATCTGACCGGTCGCGCCATACAGTGTCGCAGTCTGCGAGCCATCGGCGGCGAAGTCGTACTTCGTGTAGCTCTTGTCCAGATTGAAGTTGTACTGCTGAGTCGCCTTGCCATCGGCTCCGTAGAAGATGTCCAGCGTCTTGTTACCATTGGCGTTGAACTTCGCGTACTCGGTTATCTGACCGGTCGCGCCATACAGTGTCGCAGTCTGCGAGCCATCGGCGGCGAAGTCGTACTTCGTGTAGCTCTTGTCCAGGTTGAAGTTGTACTGCTGCGTGGCCCTGCCATCGGCACCGTAGAAGATGTCCAACGTCTTGTTGCCATTGGCGTTGAACTTCGCATACTCGGTTATCTTGCCGTTCACGCCGTACAACGTTGCGGTCTGGGAACCATCTGCGCTGAAGTCGTACTTCGTGTAGCTGTTGTCTAGCCTGAAGTCGTACCGCTGGGTTACCTTACCGTCTGCTCCAAAAAACACGTCCTGGAGTTTAAATCCTGAGTAGTCAAATTTCGCTAGTTCCCAGATCTGGCCGTTGGCCCCGAACAGGGTCGACGTTACAACGCCATTCAACGAAACCTCGCCGTTCACCATCAGCCATCCACCGTTTTTTAGGGGAATGGCCTTGGTATCAATCGACACAACCAGCTTGCCGTCGATAACGATGTCTTTGTACGTGATAGTCGGACCCTGGATCTTTTCCCACTCCACGGTCTTCGGATCCACACCGGCATGTTGGAGAATCCACCAGTCCGCGTAATATTGCACGTAGGTTAGATTCAGTGCAATTGACGGCGAAAGCGTTCCGGAGTATTTACCTGCAGCGTCCACCAATGCCGTGTCGGGACCGGCAAGTGCGTGAGCCGATGCGGACCCAAACAATATATTGTTGACGTCGATACCGGTCGACAGTGCCAATTTATTCAATTGCAGCGTCAGCCGACTGTCAGGTGAGTCAGAGTGCATATGGCCGGCCGCGCCACCGGTTAACCCCAACTGGATGGCAACGATGTATTCGGAAAGCAGCGCCACCCCTTCGTTCGTCAAACCATTCGCGACAGCCTGATCGGGATTTAGTGCTGGCGAACCACCCATGCCGCCCGGCAACAGCACGTGTCCGAGTTCGTGAGCCAGTGTGGTGGCAAAAATATTTGCCGGTTCGCTCCATGTAGGATCGAAGGCAATGACTTTATCTTTCGGATTGGTGTAAACTCCTTTACCTTTTTCTCCGAGCGCGAACTCCCAACCCTTCAATTCAGCAAAAGCGTTCAACTCGGCAGCCAGGAACTGGGATTTTTCTGCCGCAGCGATAATTGCATTATATGGAGGCGAGTTCAAGCCAAAAAAATCAGCCAGCTTCTTAAGAGCACCTTCATCAAGATGATTTTTCATTTTTATATCCCTCGCCTTCAATTCTTCTTTACTTCAATAAGAATATTTGAAAGATTGCCAGCAGAATTGAACCCGACAGTAATGGTCCTCTCATATTGGCCGGCTACCTGATGACACCTCCATGTTTCACTCCCATGAGGTGCTGTGGGTGCGCCTGGACCGCCATGAGGAAAAGGTTCAGACGGAAGACGGACAAATTTATTCGCGAAAATTTTCATTGCAGCATTAAAATCCGGACCCCCTTTGTACATTCCAAAGTTCAAGGCTGCCGTGACCGCACCTGATTGATGAATCGTTTTCCCGCCCCCAAATCGAGCACCCGCCGCCGATCCCCCAAAAAACTCCGATGTCTTTATCCTCGGAAATACTGAATCCGATACACTCCCCGAAATCGAAATATCCCGCTCAGCTCCGTCACTTTTCTCGATTACACTTGCCACTTCGAGGTTAAAAATATCCTTCAGATTGGCCTCGGTATAGAACGCGTCTTGCAGCAGGATGTCGCCGTCAAAAATCACCTTGAGGTTCTGAACGAACTCAACAGGAGTTTTTGGTCTGGAAATCATTTTCGTCACCTCTTTTCCACCTTGCGGCGAAATGGACTGATTGGTCGGCGAACTCGCTTGTTGCGCGGAATTCAGATGGCTCGTCAATGCAGGAGCCATTTGTGGTGTGTCATCCGGTCGGACATAACGCAAACTTCCCGGCAACGCGACCGGCAGGTCGGATGCCGGCACCGGCTGCGCGTAACTTACGTTGCTTGCTACGGTGGCGGTCGCCACCGCGGCTGCTGTCACTGCTTTCATTAGTCTCACCCTCTCAGAAACTGCGTTTAACAACCACGTTATGGAGTGGATTCAACAAACTCCGAACTCGTAAAAACTTCTTCCAAACCGATCGAATTTCGATCGTGGCGCACCCAATATAAAGGGTACTTTCCTGCATAACGCTGCAAATTTAATCCCGCATCGACTTCCGAATCCCGTCCCTGACCGGTTCGAGCAGATAATCGAATGCCGAGCGCGCATGCGTACGGATATACACCTCGGTACGAAGTCCAGGCCCTAGCGCGACCGGCTCCCTGGCAAGGCGGTTTGCCTTTTCCAGCGCTTGCGCCGGAACCTCGACACGCACAACATAGAATCGGGTACGCCTATCGCTGTCGGTCAGCGCGTCCGCGGAAATGTAAGTGACCTTGCCGTCAAGCATCGGCGTGGTACGCGAGTTGTAGGCCGTCAATCGAACGTCAGCATGACTTCCCGGCACGATCTCGCGCACGTCGTCCGGCCGGATGTTCGCTTCAACGATCAACGGCGCGCCTTCCGGCACAACATCAACGATCGGCTCGCGAGGCGCGATCACTGCGCCGATCGTATGTACCTTCAGGCCGACGATTACGCCCGCCACCGGCGCAGTCACGCGGGTCCGAGCCGACTGATCGCGAGCTGGACGTAGCCGCTCGCCAATCTGGATCGCGCGCGTGGAGGCTTCCTTAAGCTCGTCGTCAGCTGCCTTCACATAGTCGTGACGCAGCCCGGCAATGCGAAGTTCGAGATCGGTTTGCCGCTGCTTCGCGCGACTCAGATCGGCGGCGCCTGACTGGACGCGCGACAGTGCATCAGCCTCGGCCCGCCGCAAATCGAGCACCTTCGTTTCTGCAACGAAACCTTCCTGTTGCAACGTTTCGTTGGTCCGCCGCTGCTGGCGCGCCATCTCATAGCTGCGGTTCATCGTCTGAATCAACTGCGAACTGATCGCGATTTCCTGGCGGGTCTGTGCCAGTTCGGTGCGCAGCATCGTGCTCTGGTCGACGAACGCACGCCGGCGCGCGATGAACAACGAGGATTCGCGTGCCAGCAACTCGGCAACGCGCGGATCGTCGCGCTGTTTTTCGAGCGCAGCCGGGAACGCCAACGTTTCCTTCAGCTCGCGCTCGGCGGAAAGGCGCGCGACCCGTGCCTGTTCCGAATCGAATTGCGCCTGCAACGCCGACAATTCGGCCGCCGGACTCACGTTGTCCAGCACAACCAGCACCTGGCCCGCCTTCACACGGTCCCCATCCCGGACCAGGATTTGTTTCACGATCCCGCCTTCAAGATGCTGAACCGTCTTGCGTTCACCTTCGGTGCGCACCGAGCCTTCGGCGACGACTGCACCGGAAAGCGGCGCGAGCGCGGCCCATCCCCACATCAAACCCAGCCCAACGACGACACCTGCGACGCTGACGCCGATCAACCGGCGCGGCAGCGGCAGCAGGCTGCCGTCGGATGCCACGGAAGCCGGCCACCAACGTTTCAGCGTTTCGCTCACGCGATGTAACGACATGAACGTTCTCATCGGTTGCCTTCCATGGCCGGTTCGACCGTCGGCACTTTGGCCGCCTGAAGTGAGGACCGTCCCGCCTGCAGAGCAGCCAGACCCATGACAGGCGGCATTCCGCTTGTATCGTCGGTCTGTCCGGTCCCTGAGTGCGGACCGCAGTCGGCCTGCTGCGGGCCGGATGGCATTTCAAGCTGTTCCATTTGGCCATCCTTCAGCCGCAAGATTCGGTCTGCCAGCGCGAGCAGCGACGGCCGGTGGGTGACCGCGACGATGGTCATACCCTCGGCTTTCAGATGGCGCAGCACGCGTTCGAGCGCGGCTTCCCCCATCGTGTCGAGACTCGCATTGGGTTCATCCAGCAGCAGTACGGCGGGCTCACCGTACAAGGCACGCGCGAGAGCAATGCGCTGACGCTGTCCGCCGGACAACAACTCCCCGGCATCCCCGATCAGCGTCTCGTAACCATCAGGTAAATTCAAGATCATCTCGTGAACCCCCGCGCGCTGCGCAGCCTGGACGATCGCGACCGAATCGAGCGGGAGGGGCTTCGCGGTACGTGCAATGTTTTCTGCAACGGTGCCCGCGAACAGTTCGACGTCCTGCGGCACATACCCGAGATACCGACCAAGAGATTGCCTGGGCCACTGCGCCACATCGGCACCGTCGAGTCGCACCGTGCCTGCCTGCGGACGCCACAGCCCGGCAATGACCCGCAGCAAAGTTGACTTGCCCGATGCGCTGGGACCTGTAATGACCAGCGTCTGGCCTGCGGCCAGCGTGAAATTGATGCCCCGCAGTAGTAACCGTCCCAGCCCCGGCGTTCGCGATGGCACGCTGAAGGCAATCTGTTCAACCCGGATTTCGCCTGTCGGCGGCGGCAGTGCAATCGGTTCGGCCTCGCGCTGAGCCGCGAGCAGTGCGTCCAGACGAGGCCACGCCTCGCGCAGCTCGCCGGCCTGCCTCCAGTTGCCGATCAATTGTTCGATCGGTGCCAGCGCCTTGCCGAGCAGGATGGTCGTGGCGAGCATCACGCCTGGCGTCGCATGGCCCGAAATCACGAGCCACGCTCCGGCGGCCATCATGATCACCTGGATCGCCTGCCGCAGCCCCTTCGTCACGTCGCGATAGAACGCGCTGCGATCCGATACGCCGCGCTGCTCGGCGACGTAGTCGCGCTTGCGTACATCCCATGCGCCCACCAGGTTATCCACCATGCCCAGCACGGTCATGACTTCGGCATTGCGGATGAGGTGCTGGTAGAACGCGTCGCTCTCCCGCTGCCGCGCGAGGTACGACTCGATACCCTTACGTGTGAGCCGATCGTTGACCAGTGCGACACCAATCAACAACAGTGCGCTGATCACCGCAATCAGCGCCAGGGACCAATGAAAAAGGCCGATGACAATCACGTAGACCACCAGCCAAGGCGCATCGAAAAACGCAATCACACCGGACCCCGAGAGAAACGCCCGCAGCGTATTGATATCACCCTGACTCGCAAGCGCGCGTGACGGCAGCCGATAGGCGTGAGCGGAAATTTGCGCCTGCAACGCGAGTCGCTCAAGCCGGTTGCCGATTTGCACGCCCAGGTCCGACAAGATCCGGCTGCGGGCTATATCGACGCCCAGATTCATCCCGATTGCAATTGCCATGAAGGCCATCAGCATCAGCAAAGTCTGAATGCTCTGGCTTGGCAGCACGCGGTCATAAACCTGCAGCAGATAGATGGTTGGCGTAAGCAGAAGCAAATTTGACGCGATACCGAACGCGGCTGCGATAAGCAGATGCCGCCTGATGAGTTGATGCATTAGTGCCCTCCCGCCGCGCCGGAGCTCGGTGTGCGGTCGGAAATGTTCTCAACCAGCATCGTGTCGAGGGCAGCGAGGTCGGCCTCGCCCAGATCGGCGGTACTCGCTTTCAGCTTCAGCGCTTGTGCAAACATTTCCGTACGAGCGCGCGCCAGATCGCGCTGTGCCCGGTAGAGTTTGTCTCCTGCGTCGAGTACATCCGCGTTCACTCGAACGCCGACTCGGTAGCCGGTTTGATTCGACCGCAACGCGACCTCGGCGGACCGCACCGCGCTAGCAAGCGCATCAGTCTGTGCCAATCCTCGCGTGACGCCCAAGTAAGCGTCGTGGGCGGTGAGTCGGGCACTGCCCTGTGCATCGTCCAAATCTTCGCGAGCCTTGTCTTCCAGTGCGAGCGCTTCACGAATCTTGCTGCGGGTCATCAGGCCATCGGTCAGCGGCAACGATATCTGGATGCCGACATAGCCAGAGCTGCCCCGGCTCGCGCCGGTGTAGAAGTTCGTCTGACCGTTGATAAACGCCGCATTTCCATTGCTGATGTTGCTGACCAGGGCGACAGTGGGGGCGTCGCCGGCGCGCGCCTTGCTGCGCTCGCGGCCGGCAAGCTGGATTGCGATCATCTTTCTACGCACACCGTAATCTGCGGTGGCGGCCGTGTTCATCCACTGTTCCAGGTCTGCAGGCTCCACGGACGGTAGCCGTGCATCGTCGCGCCAGCTGTTTACCCTGCCAACAGGACGGCCGACAATCTTCCGGAGCGCGGCGTAGCTTGTATCGAGTTGCGTTTGCGCCGCGACCTCATCGGCCCGTGCGGCGTCGAAGCCGGCCAACGCCTCGTTCGTATCGACGATGGTCGCATCGCCCAATGCAAAGCGGCGCTTCGCGAGTGCCAGTTGTTCCGCGACGGCCTTGCGGTGGCCGATGGCGAGCGCGAGGTCATCCTGTGCGTTCAATGCGGATAGATATGCGCGGGAAACACGGAGTAGCAAGTCCTGCTTCGCTTGCGCCAGCGCAAGATCGGCATCCATCACGAGGAGCTTCCCCTGCTGCCAGCTTTCCCATGCAGCCCAATTGAAGAGCGGCTGGTTCAGCGTAAGGGTGAAGCCATTAGTCGCGTAGCCGGGTATGGTCTGCCCTGGAATCCTTACGCCGTTGCGATAGATGACCTGCTGTATGCCAACTTGCGGCAGCAGTCCCGCCCGACCTTGCGGGGCCTTTTCGATACCCGCGCGCCAAGCGGCCTCCGCACTTCTGAATGCCGCATCGGCGGCGAGCGCCTCACTTGCCAGATTCTCGAGACTGGAAGCGCTGGTTGTCGTCGTTGATCCAATTACGAGAAGGCAGGAAATCGCCTTCACGGCATGCCAACGAAGCGCAACATTCCGATTGAACCTCCGAGCGATGGGTCCTGCTGTTCGACCGTGCCTACTGCAGCTGCTCATCGTTTTCCTCTATTCGCACATCCGCTGCAGCTGAGGCTACGCGCAAACGTTTGCCTAACTAAATGTTATTCACAGTGCTGTCGGAGTGTAAAAAGAAGATCGCTCAATGGAAATCGGACGAATTCGAAAATCGTCCTGAATATCGCTAGGAAATCCCCGAAAATCGGAATAAAAATGAATCAAGCTCGCCGCCTTCCCGGCAGCGGTCGTCATCACGAGTCGGTTAGTCCCGTCCCCCGTTTGAACGAGAGATTTGCGATGAGGCTTAAACGATACTCGGTGGAGGAACGCGTGGACGCACGCCGCCGAACCCTCGACCGCTAAGGAGACGCACGCACATCGCGCAAGCGTTCACCGCCCGCGCCGCACATCATTCGTCATGCGCGTCAGGCCGGCACCAGCTCGAAGCTGAGCCGCTTGCCGAGTGCGGTGGCCGCGCTCGCGAGCGTCGCGAGCGTGAGGCTCGTGTCGGTTTCGTCGAGCAGCCGGTTGAGCGCGGCGCGGCTGGTTTTCATCCGTGCGGCCATCGCGGTTTTCGTGATGTGCTGCGCCTTCATCTCCTGCCCGATCTGCCACGCGATCACGCGCTTGATCGCGGTGGCGGTGGCCGCTTCGAGATGGCCGTCTTCCTCCAGGAAGGTGTCGAAATCGCTGCCGATATGCGGGTTGTTCGTGGTCGTCATGGATACTCCAATGCATGGCGTTGCCGGCCGGCACAGCGGCGCTCGCATGTGCCGGCGCAACCGGGAAATTCAGATGGCGTGCGTGAGCGCCTTCAGCCGCGCGACGGTCACGTCGAGATCGTCGGACGGCGTGGCTAGCGACTGCTTGAAGAACGCGTGCAGCAGTACCATCGAGTCGCCGACGACCGTAAACAGCACGCGCGCGCTTCGCCTCGGCAACATCACGCGGATTTCCCACAGATCCTTCGACATCTTCCGGACCAGCGGCATGCCGAGCGGCCAGCCCAGTTGAACGGTCTTGATCTCTTCGCCGATCATCCTGCGCTCGATCTGCCCGAGCGCCTGGAGCCATTCGCGCACCGGCTCGTTGCCACGCGCCGTGCGGAAGAACCGCACGCCGAGCGTGATCTGAATCTGCTGTCTCGCCATCGTCGTGACATCAAGCGTATCAAAAACGATACGATATGCCAAGCACGACAAAGCACGCTACTGACCGAACGGCTAACGAATGAGGGTGAAGGAACGACAGCCGAGCGCCACATGGCGCGGCCGTGCGCGGCGCCTCAACGTGCGCGGCGAGCCGGCTTGCGTGCGTCGCGCGGCGCCCGATGCGCTCGCGCATCGCCGAATCGCGCCCGGGCGATTTCGCGCACGGCGTCGATCAGCGTCCGCGCGACGGGCGACGGTTGCGCATCGGTGCGCAGCACGAGCCCGACCGGCTCGTCGGTGCCCGCGGACGGCAGCGGCAGGCGCGCGAGCGCACCGGCCGACAGGTCGTATTCGGCCGCATAGAGCGGCACGAACCAGACCGCATCGTTCTCGAGCGTGAGTGCGCGGGCGACCGACACCGACAGCACCTCGATGAACGAATCCAGCGGCGGCGCGCCGCATGCGCCGAGCAATTGCTCGGCCGACTGGCGGATCAGCGTGCCGAACGGCGGCAGCACGACCGGAAAGCGCGCGAGTTCGGCGGCCGGTGCGGTGCTGGCCAGCAACGGATGGCCCGCGCGCACGACCGCGACGAGCGGCTCGTTGTACAGCTGCTCGAACGCGAGCCCGATCATTCGCTCCGGCTCCGACAGGCGCCCGATCGCGCACTCGATCGCGCCCGCCTTCAGCCGCTCCAGCAACTCGGTGTTCGCGGCCGTCGCGATCCGCACGACGATGCGCGGCCAGCGTGCGGCCAGCGCCTTCATCAGCGCGGGTGCGAGCGATGCCGCCACGGTCGGCAGCATGCCGATCTCGAGCGTCGCCGCGGCGGCCCCGCCCTCGCGCGCGAGCAGCCCGACACCCTGCCGCAGCGCCAGCACGCACGCGTTCGCATGGGGGAGAAACAGCTGCGCTTCGCGGGTCGGCTGCGCGCCGTGCCGCCCGCGCTCGAACAGCTTCACGCCGAGGATCGACTCCAGTTCGGCGATCGTCTTCGACACGGCCGGCTGCGTGATCGACAGGCTTTCGGCCGCCTTCTGCACGCCGCCCAGCTGCGCGACCGCGAGAAAACACTGCAGGTGCCGGAATTTGACGCGGCCGTCGGCGATGCGGTTATTCATAACGGGCGGTTATGCAAATGATGATGTTGTGCCATTTTGCATAACTTTCCGGAAAGACCCAAGTATTCGGTGCGGCGTCACGCATGGCGCCGCAGCGCGTGGAATCCGGTCGGCTCCCAGATCCGCTTGGCGATCAGCAGGCCCGTGCCGCGCTTCTGCCCGAGCGGCGCGGACGACGACTCCGCATGCAGCGCCGCCGCCTTGGCGCCGAGCCGCCGCAGTTCCTGCTCGAGTTCCGCGGCGGCCGCGTCGGTCAGCATCCCTTGCGAGAACGTCATCGTCTCGCCCGGGCCGTCGAAACGGCTGCCGAGAAAGTCGTCGAGCACATGTGCATGGAAATAGCGTCGGATCGGCCCGCCCGGCAGCCAGTCGAAATCGCGTGCGACGCGTACGCGAATCCGGTCGCCCGGCAGCAGCGCGATCACGTTCATCCGGTCGAGCATCAGCAGGTATTTCACGCACTCGGCCTGCGTCAGGCAATAGGCCGACACGATGTCCTGCACGGTCCAGTAGTTGACCGCGCAAACGGCGACGAGCAGCAGCTTCTCGTCCGACACGAGCAGCGCCTCCTGCTGCTCGGTCAGCACGCGCAAGCGCGGCGCGGATGCCGACGCCTCCTGCACGAGTTCGGCGAGCGTATAGCCGAGCAGTTGCGCGATCTCCGCGACGCGCTCCAGCGTGAAGCGGCCGCCCGCGAACAGCCGCTTCACGCTCGTCTCGGACACGTCGAGCGCGCGCGCGACGTCGCGGTAGGTCATTCCCTGCGCCTTCAGCTGGCGCTTCAGCGTTTCGATGAGTTGGGCGGTCTCGGTCATGTCGGTATCGAAAAATGGTGCTCGAGGTCGGATATTAGGCTACCCAAGCATCCATACAAGCAATTTTGGATACTTGTCAGCATAATCCGCTCCGTCCTGTCACTGCCCGATGGAGCCGCGATGAGCACCCGAACCGACACCACCGCCTTCGAACCGCATCCCGCTGCACCGCGCGACGCCCGCGACACGGACCGCACGCTGCCGCTCGCCACGGTGCGCACGCTGGCCGCCGGCGCGCACGTCGGAGATCTCGTGTTCATCCGCGTACCGGCCGGCGCGTTGCGCGACGCGGCAGGCAACGCAGGCGCATGGGCCGATCGCTTCGGCATCGTCGTCGATACGTCGGGCGACGAACCGTTGATCGCCGAGCCCGCGTTTGCGCGGACGAAGCTCACGCCGCTGTCGCGCTTCATCGCCCGCGCCGACGGCGGACGCGTCGCGCTGGCTCGCCGCGTCGCCGCACCGACCGCCGACGCGCAACGCCACGTGCACGCGCTGGCCGAACAGCGGATCGACGCGCTGCTCGGCGGCCGCTTCAGCCTGCTCGCGCACCGCGGGTTCTGCGCGAACTACGTGGGCGACGTGCTCGGCGCCGAGCGCACCGCGACCCCGGCCGCGCTGCTGCGCAGCGGCGCGCTGTCGCTGGAATTCGACGGGATCGTCTTCGATCCCGCCAGACCGTAACGAACGAAAGGCGAAGAACGAAAAACAAACGACGGCACGCTCGGGGAGGCCAAATAACCACAACAACGAAACACAACAAAGCAGCGACGGGCTGGCTGGAGGGCCGTGCACGGGGTCGTCACCGACGACGCGAGGCCCGATCGCTTTTTCCGCCGGACAGGCCGCCTGTCCGGCGGATTTTCATTGGCGTCGCCGAACATAACGAACGGTTATGCGATTCGCTAAAAAAGGTCATTTTGCATAACTTTCCGGATTGGTTAAAGTCTAGCCATCCCTTCGCGAAAACACCTATCAGGAGACACCCGATGGATTCCCCCACGATCCTCACGCCGCGCGACTGGCAGTCGCATCCCGCGTATGTCCACCCCGAGTACCGTTCGTCGGTGAAACGCGGCCCGACGCGCCCGATGATCCCGTTGAAGGAAAAGCTGCGCGACCAGTACACGCCCGTCTACGGCGCAGAGGATCTCGGCGCGCTCGACCACGACCTGACGAAGAACGCCGTGAAGAACGGCGAGCCGCTCGGCGAGCGCATCGTCGTCACCGGCCGCGTGCTCGACGAAGGCGGCAAGCCCGTGCGCAACACGCTCGTCGAGGTATGGCAGGCAAACGCCGCCGGCCGCTATGTGCACAAGGTCGACCAGCACGACGCGCCGCTCGATCCGAACTTCCTCGGCGCCGGCCGCTGCCTGACCGATAACGAAGGCCGCTACCGCTTCCTGACGGTCAAGCCCGGCGCCTATCCGTGGGGCAACCATCCGAACGCGTGGCGCCCGAATCACATCCACTTCTCGCTGTTCGGCGACTACTTCGGCTCGCGCCTCGTCACGCAGATGTACTTCCCCGGCGATCCGCTGCTCGCGTACGACCCGATCTTCCAGGGCACGCCGGAAGCCGCGCGCGATCGCCTGATCTCGCGCTTCTCGATGGACATTACCGAAGAAGGCTATGCGCTCGGCTACGAATTCGACATCGTGCTGCGCGGCCGCGATGCTACCCCGATGGAGCGCTGAACCATGACGACGCTGAAGCAAACCCCTTCGCAGACGGTCGGCCCGTACTTCGCATACGGCCTGTGCCCGCAGCAATACGATTACGACCTGAAGAGCCTGTTCACGCCGGCGATCGCCACGCCGGACGCCGAAGGCGAGCACGTGCTGCTGGTGGGTCAGGTGTTCGACGGCGACGGCAACGTCGTCGGCGACGCGGTGCTCGAATTCACGCAGGTGGATGGCGCGGGCCGTTATCCCGCATCGCGCGACGACGTCGCGAAGTCCGGCTTCACCGGCTTCGCACGCGTCGGCACGGGCACCGATGCGCAGAACCGCTTCGTGGTCCCGACGGTGAAGCCGGGCCGCATCTCTGCCGACGAAGCGCCGCACATCACCGTGACGGTGATGATGCGCGGGATCCTGACCCACGCGTTCACCCGCGTGTATTTCGACGACGAAGCCGCGGCAAACGCGGCCGATCCGGTGCTGAACCTGGTGCCGGCCGAACGCCGTGCGACGCTCGTCGCGAAACGTGATGCGCAGCCGGGCCGGCCCGTCGTGTACCGCTTCGACATCCGCATGCAGGGGCCGGACGAAACCGTGTTCTTCGACGTGTGACGACGAGCCGGCGCAGGCCGGCTGCTCGCACTAAACCGCCGCATGGCGCGATACCGACCGGCATCGCGTCGCGCGGCGGTTTTCGTTTTGGGCGTCAACATTCGATGTTGCGCCGCAGCACGCGCGACGACCATCGCCAAAGTCCATGATTGGCGGCCTCCGGCCGCGGCGTCGAACGCGCGATTCAAACGCATGCTGCGGCAGCACATGAATCGTTGGCGGCGCGCGATATCGTTCGCGGGTTATGCGGCGTATGCTTTGCTATCCGCGATACACCGATGGAATTGAATCGGGATACGCAACAATTTCACGAATCAATGCGCGAACACCGCCTCGCCGGCTGGACGCGCATTTTTCTGACCGAGTGCCTTTAAGCGCGCCTGACCGAATCCTGGCAGGCGCGTTTTTTTCGTGCGACCGCAGCGCCGCCCCGGCTAGCGGCGAACCTCCAGATACCGGCTCGGCGTATCGCCGAGGATGCGGCGAAACGCCGACGTAAAGGCGCTCGCACTCGCATAGCCAAGCTCGAAGGCGACCCGTGTCACCGGCTGCCCATCGCTCAGGCGCGTAATCGCCGCGAGCATGCAGACCTGCTGACGCCACGCGGCGAAACTCACGCCGGTCTGCGCGCGGAACAGCCGCGTAAACGTGCGCCGGCTCACGCCCGCATGGGTCGCCACCTGGTCGAGATCGGCCGCGATCGACGGCGACGCGAACAGGTGCCGGCAGATGCTCGCGAGGCGCGCGTCGGCGGGCAGCGGCGCGTGCAGCGACAACCGCGGCATCGTCGCGATTTCCGCGACCAGCAGCGCCATCAGCTTGCCCGCCCGGCCGTCGACGTCGTACATCGCCGGCAGCTCGATCGCATCGTCGATCAGTTGCCGCAACAGCGGCGACACGCCGTACACGCCGCACTGGTCCGGCAGCCCCGCGGCCCGGGCCGCGTCGTCGGACACGAACGTGTTGAGCATCGTGACCGCCCCGGTCATCGTCATTTCGTGCCGCACGCCGGGCGGCACCCAGCACGCGCGCTGCGGCGGCACCAGCCAGCGGCCGTGCGGCGTCGACACGCTGATCGTGCCGCGCGACGCGAACGCGAACTGTCCGCGCCCGTGCGCGTGCTCCGGAAACGTCGTGCCCGCCGCATAGTCGTTGGCGGTCACGACCACGCTACGGGGAATATGGTCGTAGGGATCTGGCAGTGTATTTCTCAAGGCCCGAATTCCATCATGAATGATTTGGCATCGAAGGCGGGTCACCTTCGATCGGTCCGAGATCCGCTCCACGCTTGTGCGACCGGACAGCCGCACGACCCGACGGCCAAATCGGCCGGATTGCGACTTCATCGGCGCGGAGATGCTCACTACGTTTCATCGCGTGCGGGACGGCCCCCACCTTGTTGCGCTGGTTGCCGCGATGGAAGCGTTCCTGCTCGAAACGGCCGCCCGGCCTGCGTGACGCGCCGCGCATAGGCGACATCCGGTCGGCACACATCACCGCAGCATGAACGACATGGCCGACAGGCAGTTCAGCGTGCGCACCACGTGCTCGACCGATGGCCCGTCGAAGCGCAACGTCACCGCATCGACCCGCTCGAGCGACGGCAGCATGCCGAACAGATCGGCGAGTGCGGCCGTCTGCACGCGCAGCGTGCAAGCGGCCGGTGCAGGCCGATGCGCGGTCGCGCGCCAGCCGGACGCCAGCGCATGCGCGACCGTTTCGCGTGCGGCGGTCGCAATGCGCGCGCAGGACGCGGCCGGCGTGAGCGTGTCGCCGCTCGATGCGCCGCGGGCCGTCTTGACCGTCTCGAAACGCGCGTCCGGAAACAGCGGCCGGGTTTCCTCGGCGAACACATCGTCGCCCGACGCCAGCGCGACGTGCGCGCCGTATTCGCGCGCCAGCGCGCCGTACAGCCCGGCTTCGCCGAGTTCGACGCCGTTCAGCCACACCTGCGTGAACGCAAAACTGTTGATCGTGTGCGCGAGCACGCCGCGCGTCTGCGATTTCGCGTGAAAGCCGATCATGAACACGAGATCGGGCTGCTGTTCGAGGCCCGCCATCATCCCAAGCGTGCGCGGCTTGCCGAGCACGACGCGCGCACGCGCATCGAGCCCGTCGGGCAGCAGATTGCGAAAGCCGCCATGCGAGTCGTTGACCCAGACGGCCTGCGCGCCGCCCGCGAATGCGCCTTCGATCGCCGCGTTCGCCTCGGCGGTCATCCAGCGGCGCGCACGTTCGTACTCCGGATTGCCGGCCCGCGTCTGCTCGACGGCGAACACACCGGCGACGCCTTCGATGTCGGTCGAGATCAGGATTTTCATGACGGAATATGACGCCCTTCGTAGTCGTCGTTGAACAGGCGCTCGAGATCGGGCACCGCGTCGCGCAGCGATTGCCGCACGTGGCCGTCGCGCCCGACCACGGTCACGGCCTGCAGCAGCGCATCGGCAATCGCATGCTCGACGCTTTCGGCCGCGGCCATGAACAGCGGATCGAGCGCCGCATCGGCCACGAGGGCCGGCAGCGCGATGGTCGACGCGTCGTGCGCGATCGTGTATGCGGTGGAAAATGCGAGCGCGATGTCGCCGCTGCCGTGCCCGTAGACCGAACCGGTGCGCGCCAGGCCCGCACCCGCACGGCGTGCGAGCCGCGACAGTTGCCGTGCGTCGAGCGGCGCATCGGTCGCGAGCAGCAGGATGATCGAGCCTTGCTCGGGCGCAGCGTGCGCGGCGGCGGCGGCGTCAGCGGCCGCGGCGGCGCGCCGCTGCGCGACGACGCGCCCGAGCGGCACGCCGCCGAGCGTCAGCATCGGCAGCCGGCCGAAATTCGCGAGCACGAGCGCGCCGACCGTATACGGCCGGCCGGCCGCGACCGCCACGCGCGACGCAGAGCCGATCCCGCCCTTCAGGTCGAAACACGACATCCCGCGCCCGGCGCCCACCGCGCCGCGCGCGAAGTCGCGCGCCGCCGCGCGGCACGCGTCGTCGTAATGCGCGGCCGTCACCGCGAATGCCTGGATATCGTTCAGAAAGCCGTCGTTGCACTCGAACACGAGCGGGTTGACGGTCGACCAGTCGCGGCCGATCCGCGGATTGTTCGCGATCGCCGCGCGGATCTGCGCGTGCGCGATCGCGCCGACGCCGAACGTGTTGGTCAGCGCGATCGGCGTATCGAGCGTGCCGAGCTCATCGACCTGCACCAGCCCGACGCTCTTGCCGAAGCCGTTGATCACGGCCGCGCCGGCCGGCACCTTGCTGCGGTACAGGTCGCCCGGATGCGGCTTCACGACGGTCACGCCCGTCTGCACGTCGCCGGCATCGAGCGTCGCATGGCCGACCGTCACGCCCGGCACGTCGGCAATCGTGGCGCGCGGCCCGGCCGGCAGCGTCGCGGCCCACATCGGCAGTGCACGCATCAGCGGCGCTCCAGCTTCGGATCGAGTGCGTCGCGCAGCCCGTCGCCGAGCAGGTTGAACGCGAGCACGGTGAGGAAGATCGCAAGGCTCGGGAAAATCGCGACGTGCGGCGCGCTCACCATGTCGGCGCGCGCCTCGTTGAGCATCGCGCCCCACTCCGGCGTCGGCGGCTGCGCGCCGAGCCCGAGGAACGACAGGCTCGCGGCCGTGATGATCGACGTGCCGATCCGCATCGTGAAGTAGACGACGACGGACGACACGGTGCCCGGCAGGATGTGCCGCATGATGATCGTCCAGTCGGACGCGCCGATGCTGCGCGCGGCTTCCACGTAGGTCATGTGCTTGAGCATCAGCGTGTTGCCGCGCACGAGCCGCGCGAACGCCGGAATGCTGAAGATCGCGACCGCGCAGATCACGTTGACCATCCCGTTGCCGAGGATCGCGACCACGCCGATCGCGAGCAGGATCCCCGGGAACGCGAACAGCACGTCGGCCACGCGCATCGTGATGCGGTCCCACCAGCCTTCGTAGTAGCCGGCGAGCAGCCCGAAGAACGTGCCGATGAGCGCGCCGAGCGCGACCGAGAAGAAGCCGGCCGCGAGCGAGATGCGCGTGCCGGTGATGATCCGGCTGAAGATGTCGCGGCCGAGCGAGTCGACGCCGAACCAGTGCACGGCCGACGGCCCGGCGTTCAGCGCGTCGTAGTCGAAATAGTTTTCCGGATCGAACGGCGCGATGTGCGGGCCGACGAACGCCAGCACGACGAGCCCGAGCACGAAACCGCCCGCGACCAGCGCGACGGTCTGCTTGCGGAACTTGCGCCAGAATTCGCGCCACGGCGTGCGGATCGCGTTCGATGCGGCCGGCGCCGCGGGCTGGACAGTCGCGTTCATGCGGGCCTCACTTGAACCGGATGGTCGGGTTGATGACCGCGTACAGCACGTCGACGGTCAGGTTGATCAGGATGAATTCCAGCGAGAACAGCAGCACGATCGCCTGGATCACCGGGTAGTCGCGCATCGTCACCGCGTCGACCAGCAGGCGCCCGATTCCCGGCCAGTTGAACACCGCCTCGACGACGATCGAGCCGCCGAGCAGGAAGCCGAACTGCAGCCCCATCATCGTGACGACCGGGATCATCGCGTTGCGCAGGCAGTGCTTGAGCACGACCATCGGCTCGTGCACGCCCTTCGCGCGCGCGGTGCGCACGAAGTCCTCGTTGAGCACCTCGACGAACGACGCGCGCGTGAAGCGCGCCATCACGGCCGCGACCGCGGCGCCGAGCGTCAGCGACGGCAGCACGTAGCTTTTCCACGTGCCGTCCGGCACGACGGGCAGCCAGCCGAGCTTCACCGAGAAGATTTCCATCAGCAGCATGCCGAGCGCGAACGCCGGAAACGAGATGCCCGACACCGCGATCGTCATCCCGAGGCGGTCGGGCCAGCGGTTGCGCCACACCGCCGACGCGATCCCGATCGCCATCCCGAACGCCGTCGCCCACACCATGCTGACGAGCGTCAGCAGCAGCGTCGGCATGAAGCGCTCGCCGATCTCGGTCGACACCGGCCGCTTGCTGCGCGTCGACGTGCCGAAATCGCCGTGCGCGATCTTCACGAAGAAGTTCGCGAACTGCGCGGGCAGCGGCCGGTCGAGGCCGAGATCGGCGCGCACCAGCGCGACCGTCGCGTCGTCGGCTTCGGGGCCCGCCGCGAGCCGCGCAGGGTCGCCCGGCAGCAGATGCACGAACAGAAACACCAGCACCGCGACGATCGCGAGCGTGGGCAGCAGGCCGAACAGGCGTTTGACGAGAAAATTCAGCATGGGGCACCGATCGAATCAGCGCACCGGCAGGGTGTGCCACCGGCGCCGCGCAGCGGGTGAACCGCCGTCATTTCACCGAGATTTCGTCGAAGTTGAACGAACCGTCCGGCATCACGTACATGCCGTGCAGGCGCTTGTTACGCGCATAAACGATCTTCTCCTGCACCAGGAAAATCCACGGCGCATCGGCCCACACCTGCTTCTGCGCGTCGGCGTACAGGGCGGCCTTCTTCGCACGGTCGGTGGTCTCGAGCGCCTTCGCGAGATCGTCGTCGACCGCACCGTTCTTGTAGTACGCCGTGTTGTAGAGCTTCGGCGGCGCCGACGTGGACCCGAGTAGCGGCGACAGCGCCCAGTTCGCCTCGCCCGTCGACGCCGACCAGCCGGTGTAGTACATCCGCACGGGTGCCGTTGCCGGATCCTGCGCACTCTCGACCTTCGCGACCCGCTCGCCGGCTTCCAGCGCCTGCACCTGCACCTTGACACCGACCTGCGCGAGCTGCTGCTGCACGAACTGGATCAGCTTCTGCGCCGTCGAATGGTTGTACGCGGACCACAGCGTCGATTCGAAGCCGTTCGGATAGCCGGCCTCCTTCAGCAGCGCGCGCGCCTTCGCCGGATCGTACGGCCACGGCCCGAGCTTGGTCGCGTATTCGACGCCGACCGGTGCGACGCCCGTCTGCGGGGTCGCATAGCCGGCGAACACGACCTTCGCGAGCGCTTCCTTGTTGACCGCGTAGTTCAGCGCCTCACGCACCTTCGGATTGTCGAACGGCTTCTTCTGCGTGTTCAGCGAAATGTAGCGCTGGATGATCGACGGCCGCTCGATCAGCTCGACCTTCGGATTGCTCTTCAGGTCGGCGGCCTGCTCGAACGGAATCGTGAACGCGAAATCCGCCTCGCCGGTCTTGAGCAGCGCGGCGCGCGTGTTGTTGTCGACCACCGGCTTCCAGTCGATCGAATCGACCTTCGGGTAGCCCTTCTTCCAGTAGCCGGCAAACTTCTTCACCTTCATGTCGTCGGTCTGCTTCCATTCGACGAACTCGAACGGGCCCGTGCCGACCGGATGCAGCGATACGTCGCGCCCCCACTTCTTCAGCGCGGCCGGCGAAATCATCACCGCCGACGGGTGCGCGAGCGTGTTGATGAACGCGGAGAACGGCTCGCGCAGCGTGAACTTCACCGTCATCGGATCGACCACCTCGGTCTTCTCGATCACGCGGAACAGCCCGTACCGCTTCAGCTTGTTCGCCGGATCGGTCACGCGGTCGAAGTTCGCCTTCACCGCGGCGGCGTTGAAGTCGGTGCCGTCCTGGAATTTCACGCCCTCGCGCAGCTTGACCGTATAGACCTTCGCATCGGGCGACGCCTGGTAGCCCGTCGCGAGCACGTTGACGAGCTTCATGTCCTTGTCGAAGCCGAACAGCCCTTCGTAGAACGACTTGACGACGGCTTGCGACACCGTGTCGTTCGCGTCGTACGGGTCCATCGTCGTGAACGTCGAGTACACGGCGACCACGACGTTCTGCTGCGCGAACGCGGGCGCCGCGACCGACAGCGCGAGCGCGCCTGCCCCCGCAGCGACGAGCGCGCGCGGACGGAACATCGGGAACGAATGCGGCTTGTTCATTTTGTCTGGCTCCTGTGGATGATTCGGTAACGCGTGGTTGAAATCGCGGCGTGATTGCATCCGCTCGGGAAAATGACGCCGTTGCCTGGCGCGTGCGCAGCTGCGGTCCATATGCGACTCGCCGTGCAATCAATACGCGCCGCCGACGCGATGCGTCGCGACGAAATGATCGGGGCCGACCGCGACGAGCGGCGCGACCGTCGGCTCGTCGCCGATCTCCCGGATCGGGCTCGGAATCTCGTCCGCCGCAAGCTGGCGCGGCGCATGCCGGCGCGCGGGGTCGGCCACCGGCACCGCGCTCATCAACTTCCTCGTGTAAGGATGCTGCGGCGCTTCGAACACCGCGCGGCGCGGGCCGATCTCGACGATCTGGCCGAGATACATCACCGCGACGCGATGGCTCACGCGCTCGACCACCGCCATGTCGTGCGAGATGAACAGATACGCGACGCCGAGTTCACGCTGCAGGTCGAGCATCAGGTTGACGATCTGCGCCTGCACCGACACGTCGAGCGCGGACACCGATTCATCGGCGATCACGACCTTCGGGTTCAGCGCGAGCGCGCGTGCGATGGCGATCCGCTGGCGCTGGCCGCCCGAGAATTCGTGCGGATAGCGGCGCGCGGCCTCCGGCGGCAGGCCGACCTTGTCGAGCAGCCAGTCGACGCGCGCCTGCGCTTCGCGGCCGCTCGCGACACCGTGCACGAGCAGCGGCTCCATGATCGAGAAGCCGACCGTCAGGCGCGGGTTCAGCGACGCGAACGGATCCTGGAAGATGAACTGGATGTTCCGGCGCAGCGCCTGCAGGTCCGCGCCCTTCATCGCGCTGATGTCGCGGCCGTCGAATTCGATCGAGCCGCTCTGCGATTCGACGAGGCGCAGCAGCGAGCGCCCGGTGGTCGACTTGCCGCAGCCCGATTCGCCGACGAGCGCGAGCGTCTCGCCCGCGCGCAGCTCGAAGCTCACGCGCTCGACCGCATGCACGTACTGCGACACGCGGCTGAACACGCCGCTCTTCACCGGAAACCGCGTGACGAGATCGCGCACGCGCAGAATCGGCGGCGCGGCCGGATCGACCGGCGGCTGCGCGTCGGCGGCGTCGTGCGCGGCGGGCGCCGGCGCGGGCGCGCCCGTCGCGTCCACCTTCAGCAGCGGGAATTTCTCGGGGATATCGGTGCCCTGCATCGAGCCGAGCCGCGGCACGGCCGCGAGCAGCGCACGCGTGTAGCGATGCGCGGGCGTCGCGAAAATGCGCTCGGACTCGCCCTCCTCGACCTTCTCGCCGCGATACATCACGAGCACGCGGTCGGCCACTTCGGCGACCACGCCCATGTCGTGCGTGATGAAGATCACGCCCATGTTCATTTCGTCCTGCAGGCCGCGGATCAGCTGCAGGATCTGCGCCTGGATCGTCACGTCGAGCGCGGTCGTCGGCTCGTCGGCGATCAGGAGCGCGGGCCGGCACGACAGCGCCATCGCGATCATCACGCGCTGCCGCATCCCGCCGGACAACTGGTGCGGATACCGCGCGAACACGCGGCGCGCCTCCGGGATGCGCACGAGATCGAGCAGCCGCAACGCCTCCGCGCGCGCGTCGCTCGCGCTTTTCGACTGGTGCAGCGCGATCGCCTCGCTGATCTGGTCGCCGACCGTAAACACCGGGTTCAGCGACGTCATCGGTTCCTGGAAGATCATCGCGATGTCCGCGCCGCGAATCCCGCGCATCGTCGCCGCGCTCGCCTGGGCGAGGTCGACGAGCGCGCCGCCGCGACGCCGCAACGCGATCCGGCCGCTCGTGATCTCGCCGCCGCCGTGCTCGACGAGCCGCATCAGCGCGAGCGACGTGACCGACTTGCCGGAGCCCGATTCGCCGACGATCGCGAGCGTCTCGCCGCGGTCGACGTGAAACGACACGTTGCGCACCGCATCGAACGTCGTGGCTTCGCGACGGAACATGACCGACAGGTCGTCGACGGCGACGACGCGCTGATCCGGCAGCACCAGCTCGGACGGGGTTCGGCTCGAAGTCATGTGTAGGTCTCCTGGTGCGATCCGGAATCAGGCCGCATCGTCGCGATAGATGCCCACCACGGGCGTCTCGCCGACGCGCGCATAGCCGCGATACATCCCTTCCGTATTGAACGGCATCGCGACGTTGCCCTGCGCGTCGACCGCAATGATCCCGCCGCGCCCGGCCAGGCGCGGCAGCTTGTTCATCACGGCATCGTGCGCGGCGTCGGCGAGCGTTGCGCCGCGATACGCGATCTGCGCGGCCACGTCGTGCGCGGTCGCGAGCCGGATGAACATCTCGCCGGTGCCCGTCGCGGATACCGCGCAGGTCGCGTCGTCCGCGTAGCAGCCGGCGCCGATGATCGGCGAATCGCCCACGCGTCCGGGCTGCTTGTTCGTGATGCCGCCGGTCGACGTCGCCGCCGCGACATGGCCATTGAGATCGCACGCGACCGCGCCGACCGTGCCGAGCTTGCGATCGGGATCGAGCGGCTCGGCCCGGCCGGCCGGCGTAGCCCCTGGTCCTGCACCGAACGCGAAGCTCGCGGCGTCGTGATCGAGCATCGTGCCGGCCGCCGCCGCGCGTGCGTTGACCCACTGCGCATGGCGCGCTTCGGTGTCGAAATAGCCGGGCTCGGCGAGTTCGAGGCCCTGCTCGACTGCGAACGCGTCGGCGCCCGCGCCGGCGAACAGCACGTGCTCACTCGCCTCCATCACGCGCCGCGCGGCGAGCACCGGATTGCGCATGCGGGTCGCGCTGCAGATCGCGCCGGCCGCGAGCGTCGCGCCGTCCATCACCGCCGCGTCGAGTTCGTGCTTGCCTTCGGCCGTATAGACGGCGCCGCGCCCGGCGTTGAAGAGCGGACAGTCCTCGAGCATCCGTACGGCGACGGTGACGGCGTCGAGCGCGCTGCCGCCGTCGGCGAGCACCTGTTGCGCGGCCTGCAGGATCGCGGTGAGCTCGGCGCGGTACCGGTGTTCGGTGTCGGTATCCATCGCATCGCGCAGGATCGTGCCCGCACCGCCGTGAATCGCGATGATCGCGGGTGATGTCATGATTTTTTCGGACCGGAGGAAGAAGGGTTGGCGGCCGGCAGCGCCGCTTGGGGCTGCATCAGCCACGGCAACAGGAATTCGGTCATTTCGGCGGCGGACTTCGCGGAGCGATGGGTGCGCAGCGCGACCGCATCGATCAGCGCCTCGATCATCGTCAGCACGGCCGCTTCCGACGTGGCCGCGAAACGCCGCTGGGCCTTCACGTACAGGTTCAGCGACGCGATCGGCGCGAGCGGTGAGCCCGGTCCGTCGGAAATGCCGAGCACGCGCGCGCCACGCACGGCCGCGCGGCGGGCCAGCTCGATCGTGTCCTTCACGTAGCGCGGAAACGCGAGCGCGATCACGAGATCGCGCGAGTCGGCCGTATACAAGCGCCGCGCCGCATGCGAAGGGCCGCCGAGCAGCGCGAGCGACTGCACGTTGTCGTGACACACCGACAATCCGTGCTCCATCAAACCGGTCAAAAACGCGCTCGAACCGGCGCCGAGGATCAGCACGCGCCGCGCGCCGACGATCGCCTCGACGGCCGCCTCGACGTCCGTCGCATCCAGTTGCGCACGCGTGTTCTCGATGTTCTCGACGGCCTGATCGAACACCGCATCGATCCATGCGGCGCCGCGAACGCCCTGCTCCTGTTCCTGCTCCTGCGCGGAACGCAGCCGCTCGACGGGGCCGAGCGTCGCCTCGAAGCCGCGCACGAGCGCCGCACGCATCGCCGGATAGCCGTCGAAGCCGAGGGCCTTCGCGAAGCGGTTCGCGGTCGCGATCGATGCATTGACCGCCTGCGCGAGCTCGTCGATCCGCATCGTCGCTGCGCGAAAGGGATTCGCGAGCACGAACTCGCCCATCCGGCGGTGGATCGGCGTCATCCGCGGCATGGCCGACGCGATGCGCTCCGCGATCGCGGATTCATCCTGACTGGCTTCGTGCGGAGCGAGAGGCGTCATGCGAATGGTTTTGCAAGGTAGATGAAAATGAATTTACACAATCTGTCGTCCGGAAAAAAATAAATTTTCATCAGGGTTGTCACGGCCCCGTCGCGCCTTTCTGGTGGATGAGGCGTACGAACGGCGCTCGGTATCGTCGCCCGGGCGTTCTGCACCCGGTCGCGCGGCCTGCGGCGGACACCGTATCCGCCTGCCGATCGGGAAAGCCCCGAGCACGTTCGTTCGAATGCAGATTCACGTTGACCGGATTCGAATTCGAACATAGGATGTTCGAAAATGATCAGTCGTCAGATAACGTAGCTTTCGATTCCAGCCGAATGTTCGAGTGAACACGGCCGTTCAGGTCAGGAATCAGGCAAATCGGCGTTCGGCAAGATCGGACGTCGTATGAATAAGACTGAGCAAGGCATCCCGGCCGGGCTGGCTTGCATCGATCAGGAGACAGCAGTGAAGACAGTCAAGGCGTTGCGCTGGTGGATCATCGTGCTGGTATGTCTGGGCACGATCCTCAACTATCTCGCACGAAATTCCCTCGCGGTGCTCGCACCGGAACTGAAGCACGTGTTCGCGATCTCGACGCAGCAGTACTCGTACATCGTCGGCGCGTTCCAGATCGGCTACACGATCATGCAGCCGGTGTGCGGATTCATCGTCGACCTGATCGGGCTGCGGCTCGGGTTCGCGCTGTTCGCGATGCTGTGGTCGGTGGTCGGCGTCGCGCACGGCTTCGCGTCGGGCTGGCTGTCGCTCGGCATCCTGCGCGGCCTGCTCGGGCTGTTCGAGGCCGCGGCGATTCCGTCGGGAATGAAGGCCGTGGCCGAATGGTTTCCCGATCGCGAGAAATCCGTCGCGGTCGGCTACTTCAACGCGGGCACGTCGCTCGGCGCCGCGATCGCGCCGCCGCTCGTCGTGTTCCTGTCGATGCGGTTCGGCTGGCAATCCGCGTTCATGGTCACCGGCGCGCTCGGCTTCGCGTGGGCCGTGCTCTGGTACACGCAATACCGGTCGCCGGCCGATCATCCGCGCCTCACGTCGCAGGAGCGCGCGCTGATCCGCGGCGGCCAGGCCACGATGCCGGCCGTGTCGAAGCGCCGGATTCGCGACGTCGTCACCGCGCGCCGCTTCTGGGCGATCGCGCTGCCGCGCTTCTTCGCGGAACCGGCATGGCAGACCTTCAGCTTCTGGATTCCGCTGTATCTCGCGACCGAACGCCACATGGCGCTCACGGAGATCGCGATCTTCGCGTGGATGCCGTTCCTCGCCGCAGACCTCGGCGGCATTGCCGGCGGCTACCTGTCGCCTTACCTCGCGAAACGGTTCAGCCTGCCGCTCGTATGGTCGCGCGTCGCGGGCGTCGCGCTCGGCGCGGTGCTGATGCTCGGGCCGGCGACGATCGGGCTCGTGTCGTCGCCGTACACGGCCATTGCGCTGTTCTGCGTCGGCGGCTTCGCGCACCAGATGATCTCTGCGCTCGTCAACACGCTGTCGGCCGACGTGTTCGATTCCGAGGAAGTCGGCACCGCCAGCGGCTTCGCGGGAATGGCCGCGTGGATCGGCGGGCTCGGCTTCTCGCTGCTGGTCGGCGCGCTCGCCGACAAGATCGGCTACGCGCCGCTGTTCGCGTGCCTCGGCCTGTTCGACATCATCGGCGTCACGCTGCTCGCGGTGCTGATCCGCGGGCAGTCGAAGCAGGAACGCCTGCTCGCGCAGCATGCCTGACATCCGTTCTCACCAGGAATCGCCTTCATGACTTCGCTTCTTCATCCGCCCGTGTTCCGCGTCGCCGACCGGCAGGCGAACCGCGTGCTGCTCGCGTCCGACGCGGGCGCGACGCTCGAAATCTTCGTGCTCGAGGACGACATCGTGCGCGTGCGCGTGCTGCCCGACGCGACGGCGCGCACTCCGCGCACATGGACGATCGCGCCGGGCCTCGACGACGTGCCGCTCGACGGGCGCGACCGTCTCGACCTGAGCGGCTTCGCGCTGCCGGCCTATGCGTTCGCGGAAGACGACAGCGACGTGCGCATCGAGACCGCGCAGGTCCGTCTCGCCGTGCGCCGGCAAGGCGGCCATTGCACGTGGTCGATGCGCGGCGCGGACGGCGCGTGGCGCGTCGTGCTCGCCGACCGCGCGACGCAGGCATACAACTTCGGCTGGTGGGACGATCGCGCCTACCACTACGTCGCACGCGCGCGCGGCGACAAGGTGTTCGGTCTCGGCGAACGCGCGGGCGACCTCGACCGCACCGGCGCACGCTTCGAGATGCGCAACATCGACGCGATGGGCTACAGCGCGAAGCACACGGATCCGCTGTACAAGCACATCCCGTTCTACGTCACGTGGTCGCCCAACGCATGTCAGGGCTTCGGGCTGTTCTACGACACGTTGTCGGATTGCACGTTCGACATGGGCCGCGAGCTCGACAACTACCACGGGCTGTACCGCTACTTCGTCGCCGAGCACGGCGATCTCGACTACTACTTCATCGCGTCGCCCGACACGCCGCTCACGGCCGCGCGGCGCTTCACGTGGCTCACCGGGCGCCCCGCGCGCACGCCGAAATGGGGGCTCGGCTATTCGGGCTCGACGATGAGCTACACCGATGCGCCGGACGCGCAGCGGCAGATGAACCGGTTCGTCGAGCAGTGCGATGCGCACGACATCCTGTGCGACTCGTTCCACCTGTCGTCGGGCTATACGTCGATCGGCGCGAAGCGCTACGTGTTCAACTGGAACCGCGAGAAGTTTCCCGATGCGAAGGGTTTCGTGAAGCACTACCGCGACCATGGCATCCGGCTGTGCGCGAACATCAAGCCGTGCCTGCTGCGCGACCATCCCGCGTTCGACGACGCCGCGCGGCGCGGGCTGCTGATCCGCTCGGCGTCCGGCGAACCGGCGTGGGTGCAGTTCTGGGACGAAGTCGGTGCGTATATCGACTTCACGCAGCCGGACGCCTACCGCTGGTGGCGCGAGCAGGTCACGTCGGCGCTGCTCGACTACGGGATCGAGTCGACGTGGAACGACAACAACGAATACGAGATCTGGTCGCCCGACGCGATCGCGCACGGCTTCGGCCGGCCGTTCCCCGCGCGCGAGGCGAAGGTGCTGCAGACGATGCTGATGATGCGCGCGTCGCGCGACGCGCAGCGCGCGCATGCGCCGGCGCAGCGGCCGTTCCTCGTGTCGCGCTCGGGCGGCGCAGGCATGCAGCGCTATGTTCAGACCTGGTCCGGCGACAACTACACGTCGTGGGAAACGCTGCGCTACAACCTGAAGATGGGCCTCGGGCTCGCGTTGTCCGGCGTGTCGAACATCGGTCACGACATCGGCGGCTTCTCCGGTCCCGCGCCGTCGCCCGAGCTGCTGTTGCGCTGGGTGCAGTTCGGCATCTTCATGCCGCGCTTCAGCATCCATTCGTGGAATGACGACGGCACCGTCAACGAACCGTGGATGTATCCCGAGATCACCGCGCAGCTCGCGTCGCTGATCAAGCAGCGCTACCGGCTGCTGCCCTATCTCTATCACCTGCTGTGGCTGTCGACCACGCGCTATGAGCCCGTGCTGAGGCCGACCTTCGGCGATTTCCCCGGCGACCCGCGCTGCTACGACGAATGCGACGACATGATGCTCGGCGATGCGCTGCTGGTGGCGCCGGTCGTCGACCCGGGCCGCACGGAGCGCACGGTCTACCTGCCGTCCGGTGCGCGCTGGACGTGCTGTGCGAGTGCGCAGTCGTTCGACGGCGGCGCGAGCGTGACGCTGCCCGCGCCGCTGGACACGCCGGTGATGCTGTTGCGCGAAGGCCGCGTGCTGCCGCTGAACGTCGCCGCGCAGCGGTTCGGCGCACGGGCGGACACGCGCGGCTTCATCGTCGCGCCGCGCATCGAGGACGGTGTTGCGTACGGCGAATGCGTCGAGGACGACGGCGAAACGGAAGCGTGGCGCGACGGCGAATACGGGCTGTGGCGCATCGAGACCGCGCGCGAGGCATCGGGTGAACTCGGCGTGTCGGTCCGCTGGGAAGGCCGCATGCGCCGCCCCGCCGAGCGCGTCGAGATCCTGCTGCCGGCGTCGCTGCAAGGCGCGCTTGCGGTGCGTGGCGCGCGCGTCGAGCACGAGGCGCGCGACGGCGCGTGGCGTCGCATCGTCGTGGCGCTCGTCGACTGATCGCGCAAGCCTGCGCGAACTCGACATCCTGATCGGGCGGGCCGTCCCCGCGGCCCGCCCCCTTACCAAAGAGGAGGCCACCCAGCCTCCCGCCCCGTTGAAGAGACTTGGAGATCGACGATGAATGCACCGCATCACCGTTTTGCAATCCTGATTTTATCGGCCGCGTCGTTCGGCGCTTGCTCAGCGCATGCGCAGAGCAGCGTGACGCTGTACGGCGTGGTCGACGATTCGATCGCGTACGTGAACAACCAGCAAGGCCACTCGAACGTGTACATGCGCGACGGCAACCTGTATGCGTCGAAGTTCGGGCTGCGCGGCGACGAGGATCTCGGCGGCGGCACGCACGCGATCTTCGATCTGCAATCCGGCTTCAACCTGAACACCGGCGCGCAGGCAGCCGCCGGCACGATCTTCAACCGCCAGGCCTTCGTCGGGCTGCGCAACGACCGCTACGGCACGGTAACGGCCGGCCGCCAGTACACGCCGTACTTCCTGTTCGTCGGCCCGTACGCGTCGAGCAGCTGGCTGACCGGCGCGACGGGCGCGCATCCGGGCGACATCGACGGCCTCGACACGACGATCCGCGTGAACAATTCGGTTACCTATACGTCGCCGACCTTCGCCGGGCTGAGCGCGAGCGCGATGTACGCGTTCGGCGGCATCGCCGGTGCGACCGGCAAGGGCAACACGTTCAGCGCCGCGCTGCGCTATGCGAACGGGCCGATCGGGATCGCGGCCGGCTACCTGCGCATCAACAGCTCGGGCTCGTCGACCGGCTTCCTGAATCCGGCGACCGCGGCGTCGGGCAGCTTCGCGGTGTCGGTGCTGAACCAGGGCTACCTCACCGCGAAGGCCGTCGAGCAGGTCGCGGCGGCCGGCAACTATACGCTCGGCAACCTGACGATGGGCCTCAACTACTCGAACGTGAAGTACCTGCCCGGCAACGGCGCCGCGTTCACGGACACCGCCGTGTTCAACACCTACGGCGCGCTCGCCGCGTACCGCTGCACGCCGACCTTCTCGGTGGCCGGCGCGTTCGCGTACACGCTCGCGTCAAAGGCGAACGGCGTCGCGAGCGCGGCCCGCTACCAGCAGTATTCGCTGAAGGAGTCGTACAGCCTGTCGAAGCGCACGACGCTCTATGCGCTGCAGGCGTACACGCATTCGAGCGGGCAGACGCTCGGCGCGCAAGGCGCCGGCCACATCATCGATGCGGCGCCGATCGTCGGCGATTCGCAGCAGCTCACGCCGTCGACGACGCACGGCCAGTTCGTCGGCATGGCCGGGATCGCCGTCACGTTCTGACCAGCAGGCGCGCCCCGCGCGCAATCGCGTCGTCCACCTGCTGCTCGCAGAACTTCGCGACCCGGGCGGCAGCGCCTTCTGCGCGCTGCCCGCGCCCCGGACGATGCGCATTGCGCGCGCCGTCCGGGCGCCCGACGCCCGGCGTTCACCGGGCTTTCCACGTCCCGTCGGCCCGCCGTGCAAACAGCGCGGGTTTCCTCGATTCCCTCGATACCTTACAATCTGTCAGGTTTAACTCTCCTGCATACCCCTTCTTGCAGTCCTGACACCGCGGTACACTCGACGCACGCCGGATGGCGTCGCGCCTCGTTGCGCCCACAACTGGATGCCCGACATGCCAGATTCCCGTCCCTCCCCGCGCACAACATTCAAGCCGCAGGTCGTCCTGCCCGCGCTCGCGGTCATCGGTGCATTGCTGGCCGTCTGCGCGCTGCTCCCGAGCGAAGCCGGCACGCTGTTCTCCGCCGGCCAGCAATGGGTCGTCATGCGCTTCGACTGGTTCTACGTCCTTGCCGTCACCACGTTCCTCGTATTTCTCGTGCTGATCGCGGCGAGCGATTTCGGCAACATCCGGCTCGGCCCCGACGACGCCGAACCCGAGTTCAGCTTCGTATCGTGGACGGCCATGCTGTTCGCGGCCGGCATGGGCATCGGCCTCATGTATTTCGGCGTCGGCGAGCCGATGCAGCACGTCCTGAAGCCGCCGACCGTCGACCCCGGCACGCCCGCCGCCGCGCGCGAGGCGATGCTGATGACCTTCTTCCACTGGGGCTTCCATGCGTGGGCGATCTACGGGCTGATGGGCCTCGTGCTCGCCTATTTCGGGTTCCGCTACAACTTGCCGCTGACGCTGCGCTCGGGCCTGTATCCGGTGCTGCGCGAACGCGTGAACGGCTGGATCGGCCATACCGTGGATGCATTCGCGCTGGTCGGTACGGTCGCCGGCATCGCGACCACGCTCGGCTATGGCGTGATGCAGATGAGCGCGGGCCTGCATACGGTCGTCGGCTGGGACACCGGCAGCAATCTGTTTCGCATCGGGCTCGTCGCGATCGTGGTGTTGCTCGCGGGCCTGTCGGCCGCGAGCGGTCTCGACAAGGGCGTGCGCCGGCTGTCCGAGCTGAACCTGCTGCTCGCGTTCCTGCTGCTCGCGTTCGTGGTCGTCGCGGGCCCGACGGCATTCCTGTTCCGCGCGCTCGGCGACAACATCGGCCAGTACCTGTCGAATCTCGTCGACCTGTCGTTTCGCACCTATGCGTACGCGTCGCCGCGCGAGGAAGGCTGGTTCGGCGGCTGGACCATCCTCTACTGGGCGTGGTGGGTGTCGTGGTCGCCGTTCGTCGGCATGTTCATCGCACGCATCTCGCGCGGCCGGACGATCCGCCAGTTCGTGATCGGCGTGCTGCTCGTCCCGACCGCGTTCAACCTCGTGTGGATGACTGTGTTCGGCAACAGCGCGATCTGGCTCGACACGCACGAGGCGGCCGGCGCGCTCGCGCAGACCGCCACCAATGTCGACGCGCTGCTGTTCCGCTTCTTCGATTTCCTGCCGCTGTCGCAACTGCTGTCGATCGCCGCGATCGTGCTGATCGCGGTGTTCTTCATCACGTCCGCCGATTCGGGCGCGTTCGTGCTCGACCAGATCGCGACGCGGGGCGCCGCGCATTCGCCGGTCTGGCAACGGCTGTTCTGGGCCGCGCTGCTCGGCGTAACGGCCGCGGTGCTGCTCGTCGCCGGCGGGCTCGGCGCACTGCAGGCGATGACGCTGATCGCCGCACTGCCGGTCGCCATCATCATGCTCGCGCTTTGCTACGGGCTGTGGCGCGGGCTCGCGGCCGACCGCGCGCACTATTCGCAGGACGTCGCACCCGCGACGACCTTCTGGACCGGCCAGCACTGGCGCGACCGCCTGACGCACATCCTGCGGCAGACGACCGAGGCCGACGCGCGCCGGTTCGTCGCCGAGACGGTCGAGCCCGCGCTGCGCAAGGTCGCCGACGAACTGCGCGCGGGCGGCGTCGATGCGCATGTGCAGCGCGACAGCGACGACGCCGTGCGGCTCACCGTGCCGACCGCCGAGCACCGCGATTTCGTGTACGGCGTGCGCGTGACGGTGAAATCCGCGGCCGCGTTCCTGGTGCGCGAGGCGGCCGAGCCCGACGCGGCGCGTGCGCACGTGTACGGGATCGTCACGTTCTTCGAGGACGGGCGGCTCGGCTACGACGTCGAATACCTGCGCGGCGACGAAGTGATCGCCGACGTGCTGCGCCAGTACGAACGCTATGTGTCGCTCGCGGCCGACAAGCGCACGCATCTGCTGAGCCGCGCGCCGGGGCACGCGACGGAGGCCGAATGAACGCGCACGCCGCAGCCTTTGCTGCACCGCGCCGGTCCGGCACGTTCGGCCGAGCCGCACGATGAACGGGCTCCTGCAAAGCCGCTCCGCCGACATCGTCGCGCTCGGCACGCTCGCCGTGCTTTATCTCGGCGGAGCCGGCATCGCGCTGTGGCGGATCCGGGCCGCGGCGCCGCGCGGCAAGGTCTACTGGATCGTCTGCATGGCGCTGCTGGCCGGCGGCGCCATCGCAATGGGCGGCAATCTGTCGCCCGCGCCGAACAGCGGCGAAATGCCGCCCGGTTTCGCGCTCGGCGTCGAGGCTGTCCTGCTCGGCCTCGCGCTGGCTGCCGGAGGTTGCGCGTGGCTGATGCTGCGCGCGCGCAAACGCTGACACGCGTACGTCGCGCGGCCCGGTGGCGTCGTGCGTCAGGCGGCCCTTTCCCGATCCGTTTTTGATCGCAACGCGTTACGCGGACGGCGCGCGCGCCGTCACGAGCCAGCATGCCGCGTCGAAGCGCACCTGAGCGCCGTGCACGTAACGCTCGAACGCGGCACGCACCGTGTCCACCACGCGCCGCCGCGTCGCGTCGTCCGCCTCCAGCAGCGCGAGCCCCACCGGGCCCAGCCGCGCGATGTAGCCGTTCAGCGCGGGCTCGGGCAATGCGCACACCCTGTCGACCGGCTCGATCGCGACGTCGGCCCAGCCGCTGTCCGACAGCACCGACGCGATCCGCTGCCGGTCGCCGAACGCGAACTGCCCCGGCGCGCCGGGCCGGCGCGCGGGCAGGTTCGGCAGCAACGGCGCGGCGGCCCGCTCGGCCGTCGTCATGAACGGATTGTCGGCCGCGCTGCGCCACGCGACGAACCGCATCCGCGCGTCCGGCCGCGCCGCGTGCCGCAGATTCGCGAAGGCCCGGACCGGGTCGTCGAAGAACATCACGCCCAGGCGCGACACGATCAGGTCGACGCTCGCGGGCTCGAACGCATGAGTCTGCACGTCCGCGCGCACGAAGCGGGCAGGAATGCCGCTGCGTTCGGCGCGCGCCTGCGCGGCATCGATCATCGTGGCCGAGATGTCGATGCCCGTGCATTGCGCGTTCTCGCCGAGCCTGCGTGCAATCGCGAGCGTGACCGCGCCCGTGCCGCAGCCGACGTCAAGCATGCTGCGCACGGCGACGCGCTCGCCGCATCGGCAAGCAGCGCCTCGAACGGCTCGAACATCCGGTCGATCAGCGCCTGCGCATCGACCCACGCACGCCCCGACGGGCCATTCCACAGCGCGGATTGTTCGTCGTTGCGACCATTGGTTTCCATCGTCGATTCCCGTTATTGTTCGTGGATCATGAACCGGACTGTACTGCTTCAAGCCGGCTTGAAGTCAAGACGCCGGCCGCGATATCCGGCGCATCGTCGATGCATCCTGTCGCGCCCCGATTTTTTTCACATTTCTTACATTCGTGCTGCGTATCGTTGACGACTTTCCTACGGTGCCTCCCATGCGACGACTCCTCCCGCGCGCACTGCTCGCGCGCTGCGCTACCCTTGTTGCCCTCGCCGCGCTGTCCGCGTGCTCGAATCACATCGATACGCCGGCCGATCCGGCCAGTGCGCCGGTCAACGTCCAGTCCGCATGGGTCGAGATCGGCAACGCGAACGAGGCGATCGCGCGCGTCGTCACGAACTACACGCCCGCGTCGGCCGGCGATCCGCTGTGTCCGCAATTGTCCGTCGACGGCAAGCTGTCGCGCATGACGCTGCGCGCCGGCGCCGCGACCGTCGCCCAGCGGCCGACCGCCAGCGACCCGGCCGACTCGAAACCGTCGAGCTTCCCGGTGTCGGTCTGTGAAACGACGCTGCCGGCCGATGCGCAGACGGCCAGCGTCGCGGGCCGTGCGCTGCCGCTGCCGAAAGCGCAGCCGCAGCGCATCGCGATCATCGCCGACACCGGCTGCCGGATGAAGAAGGCCGACAACGCATGGCAGGCGTGCAACGACGCGACGGTCTGGCCGTTCGACACGATCGCGGCGAGCGTCGCGAAGCTGTCGCCGGATCTCGTGCTGCATGTTGGCGACTATCACTATCGCGAGAACGCGTGCCCGCCCGACATCGCCGGCTGCAAGGACAGCCCGTGGGGCTATGGCTGGGATACGTGGCAGGCGGACCTGTTCCGCCCGGCCGCGCCGCTGTTCGCGAAGGCGCCGTGGGTGGTCGTGCGCGGCAACCACGAGGAATGCGCGCGGGCCGGCCAGGGCTGGTACCGCTTCCTCGATCCGCGCCCGTATTCGGCAGGCCGTTCGTGCGACGATCCGGCCAACGACAACGACGCGAACTACTCGGAGCCCTATGCGGTGTCGCTCGGCGGCGGCACGCAGGTGATCGTGTTCGACACCGCGAAGGTCGGCCGCAATCCGCTGAAGACGACCGACGCGCAATTCCGGATCTACCAGAAGCAGTTCCAGACGGTGGCGTCGCTCGCATCGAAGGCCGGCATCACGACGACGATCTTCACGAACCACCATCCGATCCTCGCGTTCGCGCCGATCGCCGGCAGCACGCCCGCGCCGGGCAACCTCGCGCTGCAGTCGGTGATGTCGAGCCTGAACGCGCAGGCGTACTACCCGCCCGGCGTCCACGTCGCGCTGCACGGGCACGTGCACGACTTCCAGGCAATCAACTTCTCGTCCGGACATCCGGCGACGATCGTGTCCGGCAACGGCGGCGACAACCTCGACGTCGCGCTGCCCGATCCGTTCCCCGCGGGCCTGACGCCCGCACCGGGCGCCGTGATCGAGCGGCTGTCGCACAACAACAGCTTCGGCTTCCTGATCATGGAGCGGCGGGCAGCGCCGGCGACGGGCTGGGTGTTTCGTGCGTATTCGGCGGCGGGCAAGCTGCTCGCGTCGTGCGACCAGTCGGGCACGACGCTCGCATGCGACAAGACGGGGTTCATCGCGCCGTGACCGACGACGTTCGATTGCTTGACGGTTTGACGGGTTTGACAGATTCGGGCGGCTGCTGGCGACGGATGGGCGGATCGGGGAAGTGGCCGGTTTTGTCGGCGGCCTGTGCCGGGCGTTCGGTTTGTGCTTCCGTGTCGGTCGCCGGCAGCGCCGAGCGTTCGGATTGCGCTTCCGTGTCGGTCGCCGCCTGTGCCGACCGTTCGGATCGGGCTTCCGTGTCGATCGCCGGCAGCGGCCGCACGGTACGCGTGCTTGCCGCCGCCGTCCTCGTCGGCGCGGCGCTCGCGGCCCATGCCGCGCCGTCCGAAACGGTCCTGCTCCCCGGCGCCCCGCCGTCGCGCGTCGTCGACACGATCGGCAACGGCACGCCGCAGGTGACCGGCAAGGTCGACGCGGCGACCGCCCGCTTCGCGCCCGATCCGACGCTCGTCGCGCTCGGCCGCCGGATCTTCTTCGATCCGCGGCTGTCCGAGCCGCGCGGCATGTCGTGCGCGGGCTGCCACGATCCGGGGCGTGCATTCGCGCCGACGCTGTCGGCCGCTTCGCTCGCGGGGCCCGGCGTGCCGGAAGGCAGTCGCCACGGACGTTTCAGCCAGCGCAATGCGCCGTCGCTGCTCTACGTGCGCTACGTGCCGCGCCGACACTTCTACCAGGACGACGATGCGCCCGCGCCGTCGCCGTTCGGCGGGCTCTTCAGCGACGGCCGCGCCGACACGCTCGCCGAACAGATCCGCGGGCCGCTGTTCGATCCGAACGAGATGAACAACCGGTCGCCGGCCGCGCTGCTGCGCAAGGTCGACGGCACCGAACTGGCGGGCGATCTGGCCGCCCGCTTCGGCGCGTCGGTGCGGCGCGATCCCGAGCAACTGGTGCGCGCGCTCGGGTCGGCCGTCGAGGCCTATCTGCAGAGCGACGACATGGCGCCGTTCACGTCGCGTTTCGACGCATTCCTGCGCGCCCGCAAGCCGCTCGCGCCGGCCGAGATGCGCGGTCTGGCGCTGTTCCGCAATCCCGACAAGGGCAACTGCATGAGCTGCCACACGCTGTCGGAGACGTCGAGCCGGCCGGAGCGCTCGCTCTTCACCGATTTCGGCTACGACGCGATCGCGGTGCCGCGCAATCGCGCGCTGCCCGCGAACCGCGACCCGCGCCATTTCGACAACGGCCTGTGCGACACGGCCACGCGGCTGCGCTGGCCCGAGCCGACACAATGGTGCGGCTACCTGCGCACGCCAGGGCTGCGCAATGTCGCGATCAAGCAGACGTTCATGCACAACGGCGTGTTCACAACGCTGCGCGATGCAGTCGCGTTCTACAACACGCGCTCGACCGACCCCGGCTACTGGTATCACGGCGCCAGAACGTTCGACGACGTGCCGGCCGCCTATCGCGGCAACATCAACGTCAATTCGACGCCGATGAACCGCCGTCCGGGCACGCCGCCCGCGCTGACCGACGCGGAAATCGACGACATCGTCGCGTTCCTCGGCACGCTGACCGACGCGCGCTACGCGAATCTCGCCCCGGCCGCCCCGCCCGCCGCCCCCGCGGCGCATGCCGCCCGGACTACCGGATCCCCGGCTGCCCGCCTCGCCGCGCCGGCGCGCTGACCCTGGCCGAACGGCCACGCGCATGCGCGCCGCTTGCGGCCGCCTCATATACTGGTTATATTTACAGTACTGTATTTATGAACAGTGGGGTGCGCGATGGAACATCTGGTCCGTATCGTCAACGACACCGATCGCCAAGTGCTGGCATGGCTGCGTGCACAGGTGGGCGACGCCCGCGTCGAGCGCGCGGCGCGCCAGCTTGGGGCGACGCGCAAGCCGTTTCCGTCCGCGTTATGCCGATACCTCGGCATGAGCGCGCCGGCCACGCTGCGCCAGGCGGAACGCCCGCGCGCCGCGCGCGACTTCTCGGTCGGCGATCGCTACCTGTCGCTGATCCGTCAGCACCTCGCCGCGCATACGGTCGGCCGATGAAATCGCCGAAACCGTATCGTCGGCGCGTGATGGCACGGCGGCCGGCCGCGGTGAACGCGGCGTGCCGGCTCGGCCGGCCCGTGCCGCCGTCGCGCCCGCCGGGCCCGGTAGCCGGCATGCCTGCCCGGCCGACAGCCGGCCCGCTTACGCAGCGGCCGCCGCGTCGCGTATCAGCTGGCCGAGCGTTTCGATGGCCGCTTCGTGAGCCGTGTCCAATACCCGCGTGCACGCAAGCCGGATATAGGCATCGAAGCGGTCGGAATTCGAGAAGATCGAGCCGGGGGCGATCCTTACCCCACGTGCCAGCGCCGCGTCGAACAATGCTTCGGAACGCACGCCGTCCGGCAGCGCGATCCACAGCAGCATGCCGCCCGGCGGCCGGTTCATCCGCGTGCCTGCCGGAAAATGGCGCGCGATCGCATCGATCGTCACGTCGCGCTGCACACGCAGTTGTTCGCGAAACCGGCGCAGGTGCCGATCGAACGCACCCGAGCCGACGAATTCGGCCGCGACGGCCTGCAGCAACGCGGCGTTGTGGCGGCTGTGCGCGAACTTGAGCATCTTCACGCGCGCGTGCCAGCGGCCCGCACTCATCCAGCCGAGCCGCATCCCGGGCGCCAGCACCTTGTTGAACGACGGGCAGTAGATCACCGTGCCGTCGCGGTCCCATGCCTTCACGGGCTTCACCGCGTGCGGCGCTTCGACGAGTTCGCGGTACGGTTCGTCCTCGATCACGGCCACGCCGCGGCGCGAGCACAGCGCGACCAGCGCGGCCTTGCGCTCGTCGGGCATCACGCTGCCGAGCGGGTTCTGCAGGTTCGGCACGACGACCACGGCCCGAATGTCCGGGTACGCGGTCAGCGCCACGTCGAGCGCTTCGATCGCCAGCCCGGTCGTCGGGCTGGCCGGAATCTCGAGCGCACGCAGGCCGAGGCTTTCGAGCAGCTGGATCAAGCCGAAAAAGGCCGGCGATTCGATTGCGATCGTGTCGCCGGGTCGCGCCACCGCGCGCAGCGCGAGATTCACCGCATCGACGCCACCGCTCGTCGACATCACGTCGTCCGGCGACACGGTCACGCCGTACGACAGCGCACGCTTGGCCATCGTCTGGCGGAATTCGGGCGAACCGCCGACCGGCCCCGCGTCGGTCAACAGCGTCGGCTTGCGCCGCAGCAGCCGGATCGCCAGCGCCTGCAGGCGCTCGGCCGGATACAGCGTCGCCAGCGCGGATGCGCCGCCAAGATTCAACGCATCGGGAGACGCGTTCGCGCGATCGATCACGCGCGACACGCGTTCGTGCAGCCCCGCGAATGGCGGCTCGACGCTCAGCGGCGGCCCGTCGCACTCCGGCAGCGTATCGAGCGCGGCCGCCGCGCGCCGCCGCACGAAGTAGCCCGAGCGCGGCCTTGCTTCACACCAGCCCGTATCCTCGAGCCGGCGGAACGCCTGGATCGCGGTCGACAGGCTCACGCCGTGCTGCGCCATGAACGCGCGCACCGACGGCATCCGGTCGCCGGGCGACAGCGTGCCGGCCGCGATGATGCGGCGGTAATGCTCGGCGAGTCGTTCGTACAGCGGCTCGCCGGCCATCGGCAAAGGCGTGCGGGACGAGTCGGTGACGGATGTCATGCGGGCCATCGTGCCCGCGCGCCCCGGCACACGCCAGATACAGATGCGGGGAAAACCCACCGATACAGCCGGTCAAAATCGCCGCCTGCACCGTAACAGATTCCCGTCCCCTGAATCTGTCCGGCCCGCGTGCGTTTCCCTAACCTGATTGCACGCTGTCGCCCCGCCGTCGCGGGGCTGCGCAACCAGGAAAGGGACTCGCCATGCGAACACAAGACATCCGGCTCGACGCCGGGCAAAGCCACTTTGCGTGGTTCGACAAGGGCAGCCAGGTCATCGTGCTCGACGGCGCGCTCGCGGTCACGTTGCGCCACGGCAGGCTCGACTGGCTGCCTGATGCGCCGCAATACGTCCGTCGCGTGCTCGATGAGGGCGAATGCCTGACGCTCGAAGCGGCCGGTCATGCGACGTTGACTGCCGGCGGTGCCGGGCCGGTCGACGCGACCCTTGCGGAACCCGCGGCCCGGGCCGGGGCGTTCGCTGCGTGGAGCGCGTGGCTGCACGGGGTGATCGCGCGGCCATTCGGCCAGCGGCATGTGCGCGAACAGCCCTGACGTGGTGGCTCGCGCTGCCGCCGGGATCGTCATGCAACCACCATATCGCCTCATCCGGCGGCGAGCGTGATCTCGTCCGGCGCCCTCGCCGCGCCAGACCGATTCAGCCGGGGCGAGATTTCCGGCTACCGCACCTTCCGCGCACGCTCGATCCATTCGAACAATGCCATCCCCGACCAGCATCGCGACGACGAACGCGATGCCCTTGATCGACCCCAGACCGATGGCGCGTCAGGCGGCGTCGCAGGACGCCGTGTCGTCCAGCATCAGCGTACCGACCCGCGCCGGCACGAGCGGCGTGCGCGGCACCGGCGGCGTCCAGCCGAACAGCGCCTGCGCGGCCGCGCCGCACACCCGGCCCTGGCATGCGCCCATCCCGCAGCGCGTCTGCAGCTTCGCGGCCGTCCAGCCCGGCGCCGGCACGACCGCGTCTGCCACCGCGTCAAAGCGCACGTCCTCGCAACGGCATAGCAGCGTATCGGGCCGCGCGAGCCGGCGGATCTGCTCGCGGATCGCAAAGCGCTCGCGCACCGCGTCTGCGAACGCCTGCCAGTGCGCGCGCCGCGCAACCAGCGCGGCCAGCGGCGCCACCTGCCCGGTGGCCGCGCAGCCGGCGATCTCGCCTTCGACCATCGCCAGTTCGCTACCACCGACACCCGTGCACTCGCCCGCGGCGAAATACCCGTCGCGGCTCGTGCGCTGGTGCGCGTCGACCACGACCGCGCCGTTCTCGATCCGGCAACCGAGATGGGTCGGCAGCACGGTGTTCGGCACGAGCCCGAAGCCGCACGCGAGCCGGTCGCAGTCGACGTCGAACTCGCGCTCGCCCTGCCGGATCCGCACGCGTTCCAGCCGTTTGTCGCCGAACGCTTCGACGACGTAGGCATTGGGCCGGTAGGCGGCCGTGACGAGCTTCGCGGCCTGCGCGAGTTTCGACGGCCAGCGCCACAACCCCGCGCCGAAACCGGCCACGTCGCCCCATGCCGCCTGTTCGAGCACGTGCGACACCTGCGCGCCTGCCTGCCGGGCCGTCGCCGCGCTCGCGAGCAGCAGCGGGCCGCTGCCGGCGATCACCGTGCGCTGCCCGCGCACGTCGAGGCCGTACTTGATCAGCGCCTGCAGGCCGCCCGCGCCGGTGACACCCGGCAGCGTCCAGCCCGGGAACGGCAGCAGCAACTCACGCGCGCCGCAGCACGCGATCAGCGTGCGGAATTCGAGCAGAAAGCCGCGCTCGTCGTCCTCGAGCAGCAGCGTGCCCGGCTGCGTTTCGGCGATGATGCGCGTGGCCGCGAGATGCGTAACGTTCGGCTGCCGCAGCACGGCAAGGCGTTCCGCCGCGGCCGCCACCGGCGTCGCGGCGGCGGCCTGGCGCCAGATCTGTCCGCCCGCGCGCGGGTTGTCGTCGACGATCGCGATCGTTGCGCCGCTTCGTGCGGCGGCCCGCGCGGCCGACAACCCGGCCGGGCCCGCGCCGACGATCGCGACGTCGACGCTCAGTCGTTCCTGTTTCATCGCGTGCGCTCCACCCGCATCCCGTCGCGGCACAGCGTCTGGCAGGCCAGACGACGGCGGCCGTCGATCGTCATCCTGCACTCCTGGCAGATGCCCATCCCGCAAAACGGCGCGCGCGCCGCACCCGTGCACGACACACGCGTCGTGTCGTCGCCGCTCGCCGCGACGGCGGCCGCGACGGTCACGCCATCGGCCACCGTCAGCGCGCGGCCGTCCAGATGAATGATCATGTCAGCCTCCGCCGGGCCGCCCCGCACGTACGGGACTCTGCCTTCGGGGGATGGGGGGACTGCGTCCCGCCAAGCGAACGAAGTGAGCGTGGGGGTCGTTTCATGTCAGCGCTCCGGCTACGTGGGACGTCGTCAGGAAACGTCCCGGCAAATACGGTTCGATATCGATCGGCGGCCGCTCGCCGGTCATCAATGCAGCGACGAGTCGCGCGCTGCCCGGCGCGGTCGTCACGCCAAGCCCTTCGTGCCCGACCGCGAGCCACACGCCCGGCCGCGCCGGATGTTCGCCGAGCAGCGGCAGGCCGTCGGGGCTGGCGGAACGAAAGCCCGTCCATGCGCGAATCCCGTTCAGGTCGGTCAGATCCGGCAGGTAGCCGGCCGCACGGCGCAGCATGCGCGCGAGCACTGGCGGCTCGATACGCGCGTCTTCCGTATCGAACTGGCGCGACGAGCCGATCAGCAGTTGGCCGGTCGGCCGCGGTTGCACGTTGAACGCGACGGACGTGCCGTCGCTCGCGTGTGCGCTCGCCGCATAGCCGAGCTCGACGAGCTGGTGCGACACCTGGCCCGGGTAGCGGTCGGTGATCAGCAGATGGCCCTTCTTGGGGCGCAGCGGCAATTCGGGCAACAGCGTGCGCGCGGCGACGCCGTTCGCGACGACGACGCGTTCCGCGCGCAGCGTGTCGCCGCTCGCGAGCGTCACGCTCGGGCCGTCGACCGCCACCGCGCGGTCGCGCCGCAACGTGATGCCCGGCGCGCGCTGCAACAGCCAGCTCGCGGCGACCGGCGCATAGAGTATCGCGTCGCCCGGGATCTTCAGCGCGCCGCCGAGCCCCGCGCGCAGCATTGGCTCCAGCCGCGCGAGCGTCGCCGCGTCGATCAGTTCGCCCGCCACGCCATGTGCGGCGAGCGTCATCTGCTTGGTGCGCGCGAGGTCCATCTCGTTGGAATCGGCCGCGAGCCACAGCGTGCCGCAATTGCGGTACGCGCAGCCTTCCGGCATGTCGCCGCTCAACGCACGCCACAGCGCGATCGAGTAATGGCTCAGCGCGAGCTCGGCCGCGTTGTCGTCCATCGCGACGAGGTGCCCCATGCCGGCGCCGGTCGCGCCGCCGCTCGCGTCGTCGACGACGAGCACGCGCAGCCCGCGCTGCGCGAGTTCATGCGCACATGCGGCACCGACGATGCCGGCGCCGATCACGACGACGTCGGTCCTGGCCTCGCTCACGACACGATGCCCCAGCCGAACGGATCGTCCTCCTCGATCAGCAGCGTCGCTTCCGCGCTGAGATGCGCACTGCCGCGGATCGTCGGCACGATGCCGCCGTCGGCCTGCGCATAGCTCGCCTGGAACACGCTACCGATCACGCTCGCCTGCCGCCACACGACGCCCGCTTCGAGCTTGCCGTCGGCCGCAAGGCATGCGAGCTTCGCGCTCGTGCCGGTGCCGCACGGCGAACGGTCGTACGCATGGCCCGGACACAGCACGAAGCTGCGGCTGTCGTGCTCGGGATCGTCGGCGAACAGTTCGATATGGTCGATTTCGCCGCCGTTCGCGCCGGTGATGCCCGCGCGCTCGAGCCCTTCGCGCACGGCCGACGAATAGGCGGTCAGCGCCGCGACGTTGTCGCCGGCCACGCGCTGGCCGTGATCGCTGATCAGGAAGAACCAGTTGCCGCCCCACGCGATGTCGCCCTTCACGGAGCCGTAGCCCGGCACGTCGACGGCGACGGCCTTCGCATGGCGATACGCGAGCACGTTGCGCACGCTGACCGACAGGTCGTCGTGCAGCGTCGCCTCGACGGTGCCGACCGGCGTTTCGATCCGGTGCACGCCCGGCTCGATGCGGCCCATGTGATGCAGCGTGCGCACGACGCCGATCGTGCCGTGCCCGCACATCCCGAGGTAGCCGCTGTTGTTGAAGAAGATCACGCCGGCCGCAGCCTCCGGCGACACGGGTTCGCACAGCAGCGCGCCGACCATCACATCGCTGCCGCGCGGCTCGAGAATGCATGCGGTGCGGTAGCGATCGTGCTCGCGCGCGAGCACGTCGCGGCGCTCGGCCATCGTGCCGTTGCCGAGCGAGGGGAAGCCGGACACGACGAGCCGCGTGGGTTCGCCGCCCGTGTGCGAATCGATGATCTGAATGCGCTTCATCATGAGCCGTCCGAAGTGGGGAAAGGAGCATAGCTTCCTCCGTCGCGCGCCGGTCCGCTTGTGGCTTTTCGATGAGGACGGCGACGAAATCGGCACAGTGCGGAACGCCTTTCGCGGCCCTTCCCGCCACTGTGCCGATTTCGTCATTCTGCTCCGCGATACGACTCAAGCGTGATGGGTGTTTGCACGGCGATACTGGTTGCTCGTCGACGCGCCTGTCGCCAGCCGAGATGAAGCGATACGCAGCAACAGGAAGCAATACCAAGCAGGAGATTGCAGTGAGCCGAAACGCCATCCGGCGGACCGAAATTTTCCCCGCCATCCGCAACCAGTTCGCACCGCGCGCTTCCATCGCATTCGACGCCGCGCACCGCGCCGAACAGAACCGGGCGAACCGCTGAGCGACTTCCCCACCCGGCGGTGCAACGGCTTCCCCTCGTCGCATCGCCACTTCCGGTCAGGTATGGCCCGCACGGGTCCGTTCGCCGCGGCGCCAGCCCGCGCCGCGCATGAACGGCCGTCGGCCCGCCCGGTCGTTCGAACCGGTCGCACGCCGGCCGGCAGGTGTGTGCCGCTGCTCCGTCGGAGCGCGGCGCAAGCCCACCTGCCACGATATTTCCCAGGAGACAAACCCATGCCAGGCCAAGGCAACACACACCCGTCCGTCCCGCTTTCCCGTTCCGTGCCCGCCGACGGCGGTCACGGCAAGTTCAAGAAACAGCTGTCGCTGACCGACCTGACGTTCATCGGTCTCGGTGCGATCTTCGGCTCGGGGTGGCTGTTCGCCGCGAGTCACGTGTCGGCGATCGCCGGCCCGGCCGGCATCTTCTCGTGGCTGCTCGGCGGCTTCTCGGTGCTGCTGCTGGGCATCGTCTACTGCGAGCTCGGCGCCGCGCTGCCGCGCGCGGGCGGCGTGGTCCGCTACCCGGTGTTCTCGCACGGTCCGCTGCTCGGCTACCTGATGGGTTTCATCACGCTGATCGCGTTCTCGAGCCTGATCGCGATCGAAGTGGTCGCCGCGCGCCAGTACGCGGCCGCGTGGTTCCCCGGCCTCACCAAGGCCGGGTCGAGCGACCCGACGACGATCGGCTGGCTCGTGCAGGCCGGGCTGCTGTGCTTCTTCTTTTACCTGAACTATTCGAGCGTGAAGACGTTCGCGAAGGCGAACAACATCATCAGCATCTTCAAGTTCATCGTGCCGCTCGCGGTGATCGGCGTGCTATTCACGTTCTTCAAGCCCGCCAACCTGACCGTGCACGGCTTCGCGCCGTTCGGCATGCCGGGCATCGAGATGGCCGTGTCGGCCGGCGGGATCATTTTCGCGTACCTCGGCCTCACGCCGATCGTGTCGGTCGCGAGCGAGGTGCGCAATCCGCAGCGCACGATTCCGATCGCGCTGATCCTGTCGATCCTGCTGTCGACGCTGATCTACGTGCTGCTGCAGCTCGCGTTCATCGGCAGCATCCCGACCGACATGCTCGCCGCCGGCTGGCACGACGTGAGCAAGGCGTTCTCGCTGCCGTACCGCGACATCGCGCTCGCTCTCGGCGTGGGCTGGCTCGCGGTGATGGTCGTCGCGGACGCGATGATCTCGCCGAGCGGCTGCGGCAACATCTACATGAACGCAACGCCGCGCGTCGTCTACGGCTGGGCGAAGACGGGCACGTTCTTCAAGGTGTTCACGCGCGTCGACGAAGCGTCGGGCATCCCGCGCGCGGGCCTGTGGCTCACGTTCGGCCTCGCGATCTTCTGGACGATGCCGTTCCCGTCGTGGGAAGCGCTGATCAACATCGTGTCGGCGGCGCTCGTGCTGAGCTACGCGGTCGCGCCCGTGTCGGTCGCCGCGCTGCGCCGCACCGCGCCCGACCTGCCGCGGCCGTTCCGCGCGGTGGCCTTCGGCATCACCGGCCCCGCGTCGTTCGTGATCGCCGCGCTGATCGTCTACTGGTCGGGCTGGGGCACGGTGTCCTGGCTGCTCGGCCTGCAGATCGTGATGTTCGTGATCTATCTCGCGTGCCGCCGCTGGGTGCCGACCGCGCACCTGAGCATCGCCGAGCAGGTGCGTTCGTCCGCGTGGCTGATCGCGTTCTACGCGGCCATGATCGTGCTGTCGTATTTCGGCGGCTTCGGCGGCACCGGCCAGCTCGCGCATCCGTACGACACGGTCGTCGTCGCGGCCGTCGCGCTCGTCATCTTCTACTGGGGCGCCAACACCGGCATCCGTTCCGACAAGCTGCAGCTCGAAGACGACGAAGACTGACGCCCCCGCTTTCCCCTTTCCATTCCGGCCGGGCGCATCACGCCCGGCCCCGCATTTTCCGAGGAAAAACCATGCAACTCACAGGTCAGCTCCTGATCGGCCAGTCGGCCATCGCCGGACAGAACGGCACCCTCCACGCGATCGCCGCCGCGACCGGCGAACCGCTCGACCCCGCGTTCGGCGGCGCGAGCCTGCACGACCTGGAGACGGCCTGCGCGCTCGCCGACGACGCGTTCGACACGTACCGCGAAACGAATCCCGAGCAGCGCGCCGCGTTTCTCGACGCGATCGGCCGCAACATCATGGCGCTCGGCGACGATCTGATCGAGCGCTGCGTCACCGAAACGGGCCTGCCGCGCGCACGCATCGAAGGCGAACGCGGCCGCACGGTCGGCCAGCTCGCGTTGTTCGCGTCGCTCGTGCGCGACGGCGGTTACGTCGACGCGCGCATCGACCCGGCCCGTCCGGACCGCAAGCCGCTACCGCGGGTCGACCTGCGCCTGCGCAACGTGGCGATCGGGCCGGTCGCCGTGTTCGGCGCGTCGAACTTCCCGCTCGCGTTCTCGGTCGCGGGCGGCGATACCGCGTCGGCACTCGCGGCCGGCTGCCCGGTGATCGTCAAGGCGCACTCCGCGCATCCGGGCACGTCCGAGCTCGTCGGCCGCGCGATCCAGCAAGCCGTGCACGAATGCGGGCTGCCGGCCGGCGTGTTCTCGCTGCTGTTCGACGCGTCGCGCGAGATCGGCCAGGCGCTCGTCGCCGATCCGCGCATCAAGGCCGTCGGCTTCACCGGCTCGCGCCGCGGCGGCGTCGCGCTGATGAACATCGCGGCCGCGCGCCACGAGCCGATTCCGGTCTATGCGGAAATGAGCTCGATCAATCCGGTGCTGCTGTTCCCGGCCGCGCTCGACGCGCGCCACGACACGATCGCGCCGCAGTTCGCCGCGTCGCTTGCGCTCGGCGCCGGCCAGTTCTGCACGAACCCGGGCCTCGTGCTCGCGGTCGACGGCCCTGCGCTGCGCGCGTTCGAAGCCGCGGCGGCCTCCGCCGTGCAGGCGAGCGCCGCTCAGACGATGCTCACGCCGCACATCCATGCGAGCTATGCGCAAGGCGTGGCCGCGCTGCGCGCGCACGACGCGGTTGAGCTGCTGGCGCAAGGAGTGGAAGGCGGCCGCTACCAGGCACGCGCGGCGCTGTTCGCGACGTCGGCGGACGCGTTCATCGCGCACCAAGAACTGCGTGACGAAGTGTTCGGCCCCGCATCTCTGATCGTGCGCTGCCCGGATGCCGACACGCTGCATCGCGTGCTGAAGTCGCTCGAAGGCCAGTTGACGATCGCCGCGCATCTCGCCGACGGCGACGCCGCGCTGTTTGCCGCGCTGCGCCCGACGCTGGAGCGCAAGGCCGGCCGCATTCTCGTCAACGGCTTCGGCACGGGTGTCGAGGTCGGTCACGCGATGGTGCACGGCGGCCCGTTCCCGGCCACGTCCGACACGCGCACCACGTCGGTCGGTGCACGCGCGATCGAGCGTTTCCTGCGCCCCGTGTCGTACCAGGACGTGCCGGACGCGCTGCTGCCCGACGCCATCCGCAACGGCAACCCGCTGAACGTGCCGCAACGCATCGACGGCGTGCCCGCGCCGCGGGAAGCGCGCGATGTCTGAGCCGCTCGCCGAAGTCGTCCTGCCGCTCGATGAGGTCCACGCGCTCGCGCTGCGGGTGCTGACGCACAACGGGATGTCCGCGGCGCACGCGCAGGCGATCGCGAACGTGATCACGCAGGGCCAGCGCGACGAGTGCCACTCGCACGGCGTGTACCGGCTGCTCGTCTGCGTGCGCTCGCTGAAGAAGGGCAAGGTGGATGCGCAGGCCGTGCCGACGCTGCGCCGGCTGTCGTCGTCGATCGTCGCGGTCGACGCGCATCGCGGCTTCTCGCTGCTCAGCTTCGAAACCGGCCTGCCGGTGCTGGTCGAGATGGCGAAGCAGCACGGGATCGCGGCGATGGCGATCAACCACTGCTACCACTTCTCGGCGCTGTGGCCTGAGGTCGAGGCGATCGCCGCCGAGGGGCTGGTCGGCATCGCGGTGAACCCGAGCCACAGCTGGGTCGCGCCGGAGGGCGGCCGCGAACCGGTGTTCGGCACGAACCCGATTGCGTTCGCGTGGCCGCGCCCGGACGGCGTGCCCTTCGTGTTCGACTTCGCGACCAGCGCGATCGCGCGCGGCGACATCGAGCTGCACGCGAAACAGGGCAAGGCGATCCCGCCGCACTGGGCGATCGATGCCGACGGCCAGCCGACCACCGATCCGAAGGCCGCGCTGCAGGGCGCGATGCGCACCTTCGGCGGCCACAAGGGCTCGGCGCTGGCGGCCATGGTCGAGCTGCTCGGCGGCGCGCTGATCGGCGACATGACGAGCCGGGAGTCGATGGACTTCGACGAAGGCGTCGGCGCGACGCCGTGCCATGGAGAGCTGGTGATCGCGTTCGATCCGAAGGTTTTCCTCGGCGATGAACTCGACGCGGGCCTTGCGCGCGGCGAGCGGATGTTCGCGTCGATCACCGGGCAAGGCGCGCGGCTGCCGTCGCAGCGGCGCTTCGATGCCCGCGCGCGCAGCATCGCGCACGGCGTGCGGATTCCGAAGGCGCTGTACGACGAAATCCTGACGCTGCTCGACTGACGCCATTGCGTTGCGCGGCGCGGCTTCATCGCCGGTAGAAGGCGATGAAGCCGCCGCTGGTTTCGCCGCTGGTTTCGCCGCTGGTTTCGCCGCTGGTTTCGCCGCTGGTTTCGCCGCTGGTTTCGCCG
>NZ_JAWRYD010000161.1:0-331 GCF_046534765.1 Burkholderia sp. SIMBA_062 | reverse complement strand
AAGAGCCGATCACCGTGCTCGCCGAAGTCTGCCGGCGCGCGCTCGTCGAGCCGGGCACCACGCTCTCGGCGCGCGTCGCCGAACGTCTCGCACTGGACGGCGCGAACGTGGACGAATTCCGCCGCAGCAATCCGCTTTCGCCGCGCGAACTCGAAGTCGTGCGCCTCTTCGCGCTCGGCCTGAACGTGACCGAGATCTCGAAGCGCCTGAACCGCTCGGTCACGACGGTCGCCACGCAGAAACGCGCGGCCATGCGCAAGCTGCATCTCGATTCGAACGCCGATTTGATCCGCTACGCGAGCGAGCACGGATTCGCCTGATGGAAGCCAAC
>NZ_JAWRYD010000160.1:0-332 GCF_046534765.1 Burkholderia sp. SIMBA_062 | reverse complement strand
GTGTTGAGCACCGGGTCGGCGTAGACCTCAAAGTTGATAATTGCGCCCTGGGCTTTCAGGTCGCGCATGAAGGCCTGCAGGCCCTCGGTGACGTCGCGGATATAGGTCGAGGTGATACCCCGGTCCACCGCCCACTTGTGGCCGTACAGAATCGCGTCCATGACCATATCCATGGTCCGCACGCGGGTGACGAACGCCCATTTCGAATCGCTCGACAGGGTGCGGTTGCCCCACAGGCGGAAGCCGTCGTCACGAATGATGGTCGCGATGTTGGCGTTGTTCAGCAGGTTGGCCCGGCAGGTCTCGTCGCCGTCCAGGTACTCGATGGCGCG
>NZ_JAWRYD010000046.1:0-47215 GCF_046534765.1 Burkholderia sp. SIMBA_062 | reverse complement strand
GCTTCATTTGCCGTGATCAGCTTATGGCGGGACTTGCACCCGCAGGAGTGCGCCCATGCTGGGCGCACATGAAAAAGCCCCGGCCGAAGCCGGGGCTCGATCGAATCCGACCGGCCCGACCGGCGCTTGCGCCGGCCGGGCCTTTTTTTCGTCTGTCCGGCGCACGGGCTTTCATGCGTGCGCTTCGCAGTCGCGGCAGAAGATCAGTGCGCGCGAACGCGACACGGCAGCCTGCGCGCCGCGCGCGGCGACAATCAGGCCGACCTGGCCGAGATTGAAGTCGCGCTCGACCATCAGCTGCGTCAGCGCGGCAAGCGGCAACACGACGGACGGGTGGTACAGGCTCGATTCGATCAAGGCTCTCATCTTCGGCTCCATCAGACAATGCGTATTCGATGGAATGGATTCTAGGGACCGGACGCATCCGGATAAACGGCACGAATGCGAAGTCACTTGTCAGAGGCCGAGAACAATCGGCCGGCCCTTTGCCGGACGGGGCCGAGCGGGTGCAGAGGGGCGACGGGGGCCGCAAAACGGACGGACGCGCCGTGGTTTCGCACACGCTGCGCCGAACGGCCGGCGAGAAAACGGGCGGCCTGGCAGTCAAGGACGCCCGGTGAATCCGTGCCGGATGCAGGCCCAAGTCCCGACGAGCCCACCCGCACGCCGGTCCCGCCCCGCCCTGTCGATCCCGCGCCGCCGCGGGCGACGCCGGCTTCAGTCGAGCGGCGTCTCGACAAACGCCGGCAGCACTTCCGCGCGCGCCGAATGCGCGGCGAGCGCCGGATAACGGGCCGGATCGATCCGCGCGAGCGCCGGGTAGTCGGCGGTCATGAACTGCGTGAAACGCCACGCGACGGCGACGGTCACGTCGGACTGCAGCAGGCGCGCCCCGCCGAGCCAGCCGTTCGCCGCCGCGACGAGCGGCTCGAGTTCGCCATACGCGGCCTCGAGCTGGCTCAGCACGCGCTCGAGCCACGGTGCGTGCTGCTTGTCGGCCGGCCGCAGCGCCTGCTCGTACACAACCTGCACCGTCTTCTCGGCCGCCGCCAGCGCGAAACCGACCGGCACGAGCACGTGCAGCCGCGCGTCGGCGGCGTCGGGCAGCAGGCGCCGCTCCGGTGCGACCCGATGGTCGAGGTAGTCGACGATCAGCGACGAATCGATCAGCGTCGTGCCGTCGTCGGTTACGAGCGTCGGCGCCTTCACGACCGGGCTGAACGTCCGGAACCGGTCGAAGTGGCGGAACACCGAAACCGACTCGTGTTCGAACGGCAGGTCGAGCAGCTTCGCCGATATGGCGACACGGCGCACGAACGGGGAATCCAGCATGCCGATCAGCTTCATCGCAAACGCTCCGCTTGAAGGGGGAATGGGAGCGACGACTGTAGCAGCGCCGTGCGTCGCTGCCTAGCGCGACGCGTGCCCGATGCATGCTTGATCCACGTCAGCCGGTGACGATTTTTTCGACACCCGCTGTGCGGGCGGAGTGACCATAATTCAGATTCACGCCCCTTCCGCGCCAAGGTTTGCCATGTGGTACGCCGTCGTCGAGCAGCAGCGGGAATGGATGCGCGCGTGGCGCGAAGCGACGCGTCACGCGTTCGACGTGTGGCCCGCCGCGACGCTGCCGCACGCCGCGTCGTCGTGCTACGACGACCTGTTCGAGCCGCTGCTCGGGCCGGCCGTCGGGCCGCCGCGCTTCGAGATCCGGCGGCCGGCCGTCGACGAGCGGATCGTCGCGCACACGCCGTTCTGCCAGCTGCGGCGCTTCGCGCGCGACGACGCACGGCGCACGATGCTGCTGTGCGCGCCGCTCGCCGGTCACGCGGCCGTGGTGATGCGCGAGACCGTCGAGGCGCTGCTCGCGGACGGCGACGTGTGCGTGACCGACTGGGTCAACGCGCGCGACGTGCCGCTCGCGGCGGGCCGCTTCGGGCTCGACGAGTACGTGGCGACGCTCGACGGCTTCGTCGACGCGCTCGTACGCGACGCTCGGCCCCTACATGTCGTCGCCGTGTGCCAGGCCACCGTTCCCGCACTCGGCGCGCTCGCGCTGCGCGCCGCGCGCGGCCTCGCACCGCCCGCGAGCGTCACGCTGATAGGCGGCCCGCTCGACGCGCGCATCAACCCGACCTCGCTCGGCACGACCGCCGCGTCGCGCTCGCTCACGTGGTGCCGCCGCCACCTGATCGACATCGTGCCGCCCTGCTTCCCCGGCCGCGGCCGGCATGTGTTCCCGACCTATCTTCAGCAAGGCGAAATCGCGCTGGTGTATCCGCAGCGCTTCCTGACGCTGATCGAGGACTACGCGCGCGCCGCGTCGCGCTTCGACCTGACGGCGCTGACGGACGCGCGGCGCGCACTGCGCGAATACACGGCGCTGCTCGACATGCCGGCCGAATACTTCCTCGATACCGTCGATGTCGTGTTCCAGCGAATGTGCCTCGCGAACGGCACGTGGGACGTCGGCGGCCGGCGCGTCGAGCCGGCCGCGCTGCGCGGCGTTTTGCTGGCGACGGTGGAAGGCAGTTGCGACGCCGTCACCGGCGCCGGCCAGACGCATGCGGCACTCGACATGTGCGGCGGCCTCGCGGCCGACGAGCGCCATCGTGTCGACATCGACGATTGCGATCACTACGGGCTGTTCACGGGCGATCGCTGGCGCGGCGACGTCCATCCGGCGCTGCAGCGGGTGTTCGCGCAGGCCGAAGCCGCTCGCCCCGCGTCGCGCCGGCGCCGGGTCAGGCGGGCGTGATGTCGTCGTCCTGCGCGCGGGACGCATCGAGCAGCGCACGCACCTCGTCGTCCCCGGTCTGGTCGAAACGCGCGTAGAACTGGCTTATTCCGAAGAATAGGTGCGGCTGCGACACCGTCACGAACGCGTCGGCCAGACCGTCGAACACGTGCCGCGCGCCGGCCGGCGCGACCGGTGCGGCGGCCACGATGCGCGCGGGATGGCGCTCGCGCAGCGCCTGCAGCGCGACGCGCATCGATGCGCCGGTCGCGACGCCGTCGTCGACGACGATCGCGATGCGGCCGTCGACCGGCAGCGGCGCCCGGGCGCCGCGATACAGCGCGTCGCGGCGCTCCAGTTCGACGGTTTCGCGCGCGATCACGTCAGCCAGCTGGTCATCGGTCACGCCCATCGCGCGAATCGCCGCGTGTTGCAGGTGGATCGCCCCGCCGGTCGCAATCGCGCCGATCGCGAATTCGGGATCGGACGGCATGCCGAGCTTGCGCACGACCAGCACGTCGAGCGGCGCGTGCAGCGCCAGCGCGACCTGGAATGCCACCGGCACGCCGCCGCGCGGCAGCGCGAGCACGACGACGTCGCGGCGCCCCGCATAGTCGTGCAGCGCGTGCGCAAGCCGGCGACCCGCGTCGGCGCGATCGGCAAAACACTCGGTCACGATCGGCTCCCTGCGTTGCGCCGCATGCGCGACACCCGCGCCGGCGCCTGTCCAACGAGCATGGTTCATCGGCCGCGCCGATGCAAGCAGGGTCACACCGGTGTGGAAGGCATGCGGATTGCGGCGGGGGCTTGCCGCGTGGAAAGGGACGGTGGAATTCGCCGAGGGACCTCGCCGGTCAGAGGCCGCCCGCCTGCCGGTACAGCCGCCAGAACGACTGCGCGTACGACTGCGCAAGCTCCGGCGCGCGCTGGAACACGTTCACCGTTTCCGCGCGCGCGGCGGCGTCGTCGGACAGGGTCGTCAGCGCGACGCTGTCGTCGACGATCACGAAGCGCGGCGCGGGATCATCGTGTCGCGAGTCGATCGCGACATCGATGCCGGCCGATTTCAGATAACCTGCGCCGCTGTACTTGCCGGCACGCGACGAACGCACCAGCACGACCCGCACTTCGATCCCGCGCGAGCGCGCCGTACGCAGCGCGGCCGCGACCGCGGGCGGCACATACGTATAGCCGGCCAGCAGCACACGGCGCTGCGCTTGCCCGATCAGGTCGACGGTCGCGTCGGCCGCCGCATTGTCATACGAAAAATACGTGCCGACCGACGCGGCGTCGGACGGAATCGGGCTGGCGTGGGCGCTCGCCGCGCAGCCGAGCGCGGCGAGGAGGAAGGCGGCTGGTCTCATGGCGGGCGCCATTGTAGCGACGCCAATTCGTGTGGCAAGCACCCGCTGAAACGGTGCTGCGCCGGCGCAACACCCGCCGCGCAATGGTTATCGAACCGAGCGGTTCCCGAGTCGATTTGCCGCGTTGTCGGGGCGCTTGCGGGACGCCCGGCGGGGTTGCCCTGCGTGGTGCCTGCCTGGTGCCTGCGCGGTGCCTGCGCGGTGCCTGCGCGGTGCCTGCGCAGTGGCTGCGCGGTGGCTGCGCGGTGGCTGCGCGGTGGCTGCGGGGCGCTTGCGCGCTGCCGGTCAGCCGGCCGCGACGCGCGCGAGCCAGCTCGCGATACCGTCGACGGAACGGAAATCCGCGACGCTGCGCGCCGGCAGCGCCGGATACGCGCCGCCCGCCATCTCGGCCAGTGCGCGACCGGGCCCGAGTTCGAGAAACGCGGTCGCGCCGGCCTCGACGCACGCGGCCAAGCAGGCCGCCCACTCGACCGGCTCCGCAATCTGCCGCGTGAGCTTGTCGAGCCCCGCGCCGACATCCAGCACCGACGCGCCGTCGATTCCCGAAAACAGTCGCGTCCCGGGCGGCGGCCGGCGCACGTTCACGGCGGTCAGCGACGCGCGAAACACGGGGACCGCCGCCGCGAGCCGTCGCGTATGCGACGCGATCCGCACACACACGGGCGCAACGCGCAGCGCCCCGTCGCGTGCGGCGTCGTCGGCCACCGCGGCGACGTCGGCCTGCCGCCCGGCCACCACGAACGCGTCGCCGGGATTGACGATCGCGATCGCGGCATCGCGTCCGTCGCACAGCTGCGCGAGCTGCGCGCGCGTCAGCCCGCGCACGAACGCCATCCGTTCATCGCCGCCGCTCGCGGCGTCCATTGCGCGCGCCCGTGCATCGGCCAGATCCAGCGCGTCGAGCGGATCGATCATCCCCGCGACGCTCCACGACGCGACTTCGCCGACGCTGTATCCCGCGACGCAGCGACGCCGCGGCCACACCGAATCGAGCAACGCGGCCGCCGCGAGCGCCTGCACCGTGCAGAGGATCTGCGCGGCGCGGTTCTCGTGCAGCGCGTCCGGTTCGGCGTGCCGCACCCAGTTACGCGGATCCTCGCCGAGGAGCCGGCCGGCGTGCGCGAACAGCGCACCGGCCTGTGGCACCGCGCCGGTCAGCTCGAACATGTCCGCGCGCTGCGCGCCTTGCCCCGAACACAGGATCGCCAGCGTCATCGCGCCGCCTCGTCCGCTTCGAGCGCATCGACGAACACGCTCATCGCCAGCAGGTCGGCCGCGCCGCCCGGGCTCAGCCGGCGGGCAACGAACGCGCGGTGTGCGGCCACCGCGCGCAGGCGCCAGTCGCGGGCGCGTATGCCGCCGCGGGCGACGAACGCGCGTGCCGTGGCCCGCGCGAAGTCGAGGCCGGCCTGCCCGCCCCGGTGCAGCAGATTCGTATCGTCGAGCGCGGCGATCAGCGCAAAGCAGGCATCGACACGCGCGGCTTCGGGGTCGCCCGGGACACTGCGCCGCGCGCGGCGCAGGGCCGGCAACCCGATGCCGTACACGGTCGTGAACCCGTCGGCCGCCTCGCGACGCGCGCCGCCGACGCCGTAACGGCGGCTCGCGCGCTCGCCGTGACTGTCGGGCAGCCGCGGGCCGCCGAGGATCTCGGTGCCCCAGCGCCGCGCGACGAACGCGCCGAGCGTCATCGCGCGTGCCGCCGTGCCGGGCACCGTGCGGCGGCCGGCGGCCGCGCACAGCAGCCCGAGCCCGAAGATCGCGCCGCGATGCGTGTTGACGCCGCCGGTCGCGGCGAGCATCGCGTGCTCGGCGCGCAGCCCGATCTTGCGCAGCAGGACCATGTCCGCGTCGCGCGCGCCGGCTTCGGCGAGCTCCGCGAAATATGGCCGCAGCACGGCCGCGCTGCGCGCGAACGTCGCGGCGTCCATGTCCGCATGGCTGCCGGTATCGACGTGACTGACGAGCCCCGGTTTCGGATACGTGTCGATTTCGAGCACGAGGCTGTGCTCGGCAAGTGCGGCGATGCGCTCGGCGTCGGACGGCGCCGTTGCGCGGCGCGCGGCTCCTGCACTCATCGCATGCCTCCCGTGAATGCGTCGGCAGACATCAACTCGACGGCGATCGCAGTCTTGACCGCGACTTCCGGCAGCCGCGCGTGCAGTTCGCGCCAGTTCACGCCGGCGCCGTCGTCGCGCAGCAGTTCGCCGTCGATACGCATCGGTGCGCGCGCGTCGAGCGCCGCGAGGCCGTCGAGCAACGCGGCGAGCGAGGCGGCGGCCGGCAGCGGAAACACGATGTCGAGATCGGAGGACGCACTGAGGTAGCGCTCGCCCGTCAGCGCCTGCCAGGCGAGGCTGCCGAACACGCGGCCCGGCACGCCGCAGCGCGCGCCGAGCGCGTCCAGCTCGCGCAACGTCGCGTGCCATGCGTCGGGCGCGACACCGAGCACGTCGGACAACGCAGGCAGCGGGCCGACCGCCGCCACCGCGTCGGCGGCGACGTTCAGCGCGACGCGCCGCTTGCCCGCGGCAGGCGGCAGCGGCAAGCCGAGCGGAATGCGACCCGCATCGGCCTCGTCGGGCGACGCGCGGCGCACGATCAGCGGCCAGCCGTGCGCGGCCCACGCCTGCACGAGCGGATCGGCCGCCAGCGCAGGATCGCGCGCGCACGCCGCGCGCCACCCGGCCGCCGTCAGCGTGACGAGCGTGTGGCGGCGCAGCGGTGTGTCAGCGTGCGGCACGCGCGAGTGCCTCGACGCGTCGTGCGATGTCGGCCGCGACCGGCCGGCCGCGCGCCGCACGGCCGTCGCCGCGCTCGGCCGGCCTGCCGAGCCATTCGCCGACCTGCGCGTCGAGCGCGCGGGCCGGATCGAGCACGGCGTCGACGGCGCCCATCTTCACGAGATTGTCGAGCCCCGGCGCGAACACCGGCGTCGAGCGCGCCATCTCCTTCAGCACGTCGATGGGCAGCTTCGTCACGCGCGACATCGACGGCAGGTCCATCACCTCCGGCTCGGCGCCCGGCACCGCGAGCAGGGTACGCGTCGCGAGCGCGGTCGCGATGAACGCACCCGCGGCCGTATGGCCGTACAGCGCGCCGATCGTCCGGTGCCCGGCGAGCTCCGCCTGCATCAGGCATTTCGCGAGATGCGACAGCCCTTCGTTCAGGCCGAGCAGTTCGTCGCGCTTGCTCATGCGCTGGCTGTCGCTGTCGACGAGCACGAGAATCGGCGTGTCGCCGCCGCGCTCGATCGTGTCGAGCACGTGCGACGCGAGGGTCAGCGCTTCGTCGATGCCGAACGGCAAGCGCTCGGCCACGCCGATCACGTCGACGCGCGTGCCGGCCAACTGCGCGTGGCCCGTCAGCAGGCCGCCGCTACGCGTAATCGAATGGCCTGTGGGAAACAGCGAGGTCAGGACTTCATCGAGCGTCATGCTGCGGCTCCTGCAGTTGGTCGGCGAGCTTCGCGAATGCGTCGTCGGGCATGCCGGGGATCGCTTCCGGCGTGTCCGCGCCGAGCGCGCGCCACACGTCGAGCGCGTCCTTGCAGCCACCGAACCGTTCGACGCGGGCTTCGAGACGCGTCTGCTCCGCGCGCAGCATCGCCACATCGAATGTCGGGGCACGGTCGAGCAGCTCGAGCGCCGCCGCGCGAAAGGCGTCCGGCGTGTCGGCCACGTAACGATCCGCGCCGCCGATCAGCCGCCGATGCTTGCCGCCCATCGTGCGCCAGATCAGCGCGCGATCCTTCGCATCGAACTCCTCGACACCGCGATTGGTCTCGATCACCTCGGGGCCCGACACGCTGATGCGCCCCTGCTCGGACACCGCGAGCGCCGAGCAGCACGCGGCGAGCAGCCCGCCGCCGCCGTAGCAGCCCGCGCGCCCGCCGATCAGTCCGATCACCGGCACGCCGGCCGCACGCGCGTCGACGAGCGCACGCATGATCTCGGCGATCGCGAGCTCGCCCGCGTTCGCTTCCTGCAATCGCACGCCGCCCGTATCGAACAGGATCAGCACCGGCGTGCCGAGTTCGCGCGCCGCACGCAGCAGCCCGGTGAGCTTCGCGCCGTGCACTTCGCCGAACGCGCCGCCCATGAAGCGGCCTTCCTGCGCGGCGACGAACACCGGCTTGCCGTCGAGCCGGCCGTGGCCGACCACCATCCCGTCGTCGAACTGCTGCGGCAGGTCGAACAGCGGCAGGTGCGGGCTCGTCACGCGTTCGCCCGGCCCGAGAAATTCCGTGAAGCTGCCCGCATCGAGCAGCCCGTCGACGCGCTGGCGCGCCGACGCTTCGTACCAGCTCGCGCCGTTCGCGACGAACGCGGGCGCGTCATGGATCATGTCGGTCGTCATGCGTCCCCCTCGATCGCGCGCACGGCCTGCGCGAGCCGCAGCGACACCATGTCGGGCCGCGCGCCGCCGTCGTTGATCGACAGCTTCAGGCCGCCCGGCGCGCGCCGTTCGACGAAGTCCGACACGACGGCCTGCCACACCGCGCCGAAACCGACCGCCGCGGTGCGGATGTCGATCTCGCATTCATTGCCCGGCAGCACGCGCTCGACGAGCACCTCGAGATTGCCGGACGCGACCACGCCGACGAGCGCCGTGGCCCGTTCGCCCTGTGCGCGCTCGCGCGCGGTGAAGCGGTAGTTCAACTGTTCCATGCCCTCTTCCTCACCAGTTGCGGAACCGGGCCGGCGGCGCATAGAGGCCGCCCGACCAGTGCACGAGATCCTTGATCGAACGCGCGGCGAGCCAGCGGCGGTCGGCGTCGAGCGGATCGATGCCGAGATCCTCCGGGCGCCGGATCACGCCGCGCTCGCGCAGCCGCTCGACCATCCTGCGGTCGCGGCCGCGGCCGACCTCGGTGTACCCGGCCACGCCGCGGATCGCGTGCTCGCGTTCGTCCTTGTCGCGGCACATCAGCAGGTTCGCGATCCCTTCCTCGGTGACGATGTGCGTGACGTCGTCGCCGTAGACCATGATCGGCGCGAGGTCGAGCTGCAGCTTGTCGGCGAGCTTCAGCGCGTCGAGCTTCTCGACGAACATCGGCACGTTCTTGTCGCCGAACGTCTCGCCGATCTGCACGACCAGCTTGCGGCCGCGCCTGAGCGCCGCCGGCGTGTCGGGGTCGGCTTGCGCGCCGGCCTTCAGCCACGGCTCGCTCGGATGACGCCGGCCGCGCGCGTCGCTGCCCATGTTCGGCGCGCCGCCGAAGCCGGCGATCCGCTCGGCCGTGACCGTCGACGAATGGCCCGCCAGGTCGATCTGCAGCGTCGAGCCGATGAACATGTCGCACGCGTAGAGGCCCGCGGTCTGGCAGAACGCGCGGTTCGAGCGCAGCGACCCGTCCGAGCCCGTGAACCACACGTCGGAGCGCGCGCGGATGTAGTCGTCCATCCCCACTTCGGAACCGAAGCAGTGAATCTGCTCGACCCAGCCCGACTCGATCGCGGGAATCAGCGTCGGGTGCGGATTGAGCGCCCAGTGCGTGCACACCTTGCCCTTGAGCCCGAGCTTCGCGCCGTAGGTCGGCAGCAGCAGCTCGATCGCGGCCGTGTTGAAGCCGATCCCGTGGTTCAGGCGCCGGACGCCGTACGGTTCGTAGATGCCCTTGATCGCGAGCATCGCGGTCAGGATCTGCGTCTCGGTGATCGCGGCCGGGTCGCGCGTGAACAGCGGCTCGACGTAGAACGGCCGGCCGGCCTCGACGACGAAATGCACGCGATCGCCGGGAATGTCGACGCGCGGCACCTTGTCGACGATGCGGTCGACCTGCGCGATCACGATGCCGTCCTTGAACGCGGTGGCCTCGACGACGGTCGGCGTGTCTTCCGTGTTCGGTCCGGTGTACAGGTTGCCGTCGGCGTCCGCGCTGACCGCCGCGATCAGCGCGACCTGCGGCGTGAGATCGATGAAGTAGCGTGCGAACAGCTCGAGATACGTGTGCACCGCGCCGAGCGCGATCTTGCCGCCGAACAGCAGCTTCGCGATCCGCTGCGACTGCGGGCCCGAATACGCGAAGTCGAGACGCTTCGCGATCCCGCGCTCGAACACGTCGAGATGCTCGGGCAGCACGACGCCGGACTGCACCATGTGCAGGTCGTGGATCTTCGCGCTGTCGACGTCGGCGAGCGCCGTCGCGAGCAGGTCGGCCTGTTTCTGGTTGTCGCCTTCGAGACAAACGCGATCGCCGGGCCGCAGCACCGCTTCGAGCAACGCGACGGTGTCGCGCGCATCGACCCGCTTGCCCTGCGCGTACGCCGCGCCGGCCGCGAGGCGTGCGTCGCGCGCTTGCCGCGCGTGATTCCATCCCGTCATGAACAGTTCTCCCGCTTCGATGGTCCAGCGGCATTCTAAGCCTGGCGCCGCCGTCGATTGATGATGTTGAAGAATGCGACTCAGAGGGCGCCGCGATGGATTCGGCGCGGCGGAAACCGCGCACGTCGGCCGCACGCGCGGGCCGCCCGAATCGCCCGCGGCGGCTATGCGCCGACCAGCGCGCGCGTCGTGAAGAACAGCAGCGACGGGCCGAGCAGGCAGCCGACGCCTGTATGGAACGTCGCGACCAGCGCACCATACGGCACGAGCCGGCGATCGGTCGCGGCGAGGCCCGCACTCACGCCGCTGACGGTGCCGGCGAGGCCGCCGAAGATCATCGCGGAGCGTGGCGTCTTCAGGCCCATGAAGTTCGCCGCGACCGGCGTACCGACCATCACGATGATCGCCTTGACCAGCCCCGTCGCGATGCTGAGCGCGATCACGTCGGAGCTCGCGCCGATCGCCGCGCCCGTGACGGGCCCGACGATGTAGGTGACGGCGCCCGCGCCGATGGTCGTCATGCTGACCGCATCGGTGTAGCCGAACGCGCGCGCGATGCACGCGCCGACGATGAACGGCAGCACGGTGCCGAGCAGCAGCGACACGACGCCGACGAGGCCGGCCTTGCGCGCCTCGGCCGGCTGCACTTCGAACGCGGTCGCGACGATCGCGAAATCGCGCAGCATCGCGCCGCCCATCAGGCCGACGCCGGCGAACAACGGCACGTCGGCGAGCCCCTTCTCGCCGCCGGTGAATGCGCCGCCGACATAAGCGAGCGCAAGACCGATCACGATCGCGATCGCGGAGCCGTGTACGCGGCCGAACGTGAGCTTGCGCGACGCGATCGACGACAGCCACATGATCAGGCCGACCAGCGCGAACGACGCGACGAGCCCGTTATGGGCGACGGTTTTTTCGAGCATCTGCAGCATGGCGGCCTCCTTCACTGTTCTTCGAATTGCGGCACGCCCGCGAAGGCCGTGTCGTCGCGCCCGGTGCGCACGAGTACCGCGATGCAGCATGCGCAGATCCCGACCGCGCCGACTGCGGCCAGCAGCGCGACCGGCCCGCCCTTCAGCGCGGCGACGACGTTCTGGTTCGCGGCCATCGCGACGACGACCGGGATGTACATCGCTCCCCAGAAACCGACGCCCGCCTCGGTCTCCTTCGGCAGCCAGCCGCGCCGGTGCAGCCACAGGCGCAGGCAGATCAGCAGCAGCATCGCGATACCGACGCCGCCGACGTTGGTCTTCACGCCGATCGCGGTGCCCAGCAGGTCGCCGAGGAACAGCCCGGCCAGATGGCAGAACGCCAGCAGCGCGGTTCCGTAGATGATCATGAGTCGTCTCCAGTCTCTTCGTGACGGGCGCCTGACGCGTGCGGGAGCCAGGCCGCACGCCGGTCCCGGGCGCGGACAGTCTGTCTCCTGCGGCGGGGCGCCGCGACCCGGCGGCTCGTCGTGCGAGCGCATTCTCGGGCGGTCGATGGGATGATGCGGTTTCGGGCCGGACGCCGGATGGCTTAGACTGACCGATGGAACTGGCGGCGCGACACGGGCTACGCGTCCGATGGGCCCCTTGCATGGGCCGCACCGGCGCGTGATCCGATACTAGCGCCGCAAAATCCGGCCATTTATGAAGTTGTCGAAACCGATTCAGTGGATTTAGCAATGCGTCCCTTACCGCCCGAGTTGCTGCGCAGCTTCGTCGCCGTCGCCCAGTCCGGCAGTTTCACCGCCGCGTCCGAGCGCGTGAGCCTGTCCCAGTCGACCGTCAGCCAGCACATCCGCCGCCTCGAGGAGCTGCTCGACCGGCCGCTGTTCGAGCGCGACACGCGCAACGTGCACCTGTCGCAGCACGGCGACGCGCTGTTCCGCTACGCGGTGCGCATTCTCGAATTGATGGACGAGGCCGTCACGTCGGTGTGCGGGCCGCCGCTGTCGGGCAAGGTGCGGCTCGCGATGTCTGAGGATTTCGCGTCCGCGCATCTGACGGCCGCGCTCGCGAGCTTCGTGCAGCGCAATCCGGACGTCGAGCTCGCGATCTCGACGGGGCTGTCGGGCGACCTGTTCGACGCGCTCGACGAAGGGCGCCACGATCTCGTGTTCGCGAAGCGGGTCGCGGGCAGCCGGCGCGGCCGCGTGATCCGCAGCGAGCCGCTGTACTGGTGCACCGGCCCCGATTCGCGGATCACCGGCCACGAGGCCGTGCTGCCGCTCGCGCTGCACCCGCAGCCGAGCGTGTCGCGCCGCCGTGTGCTCGAGTCGCTGGAGGCGGTCGGCCGCCCTTACCGGATCGCCGTGGTGAGCAGCAGCATCGCGGTGCTGCGCGCGGCCGCGAGCGCGGGGCTCGGCGTCAGCGCGTTCGCCGGCTACGTGATTCCGGCCGGGCTCGCCCGGCTCGACGCGGGGCTGCCCGAACTCGGCGAACTCGAATACGTGATCGACCGGCCGGCGGCGGCGTCACGCTCGACGCTCGCGCTCGAGGCGACGCTGATCGCGGCGGCCGCCGAACTGTAGCGAGCGCTCAGGGCAGGAAACTGCGCCGCCGCGCGTCGATCAGCTCGACGAGCAGCCGGTCGCGCTCGGCCGCCAGCTCCTGCATCGAACGCTCGCCCTGGATCGCGCGCAGTTCGTCGTTCAGCTTGCGATCGACGGCCGGATCGAACGACGGCGTGCCGAGGTCGTCCCACCACGTCGTGATCGGCCCCGACAGGTGTTCGAGGAAGTGCGCGATCCCGCCCGCGCCGCCGCCGAGGTGATAGGTCAGGCACTGCCCCATCAGCCCCCAGCGCAGGCCCGGGCCCCACGCGACGGCCTTGTCCGCATCGGCGACGCTCACCACGCCTTCGCCGACCAGGTGATACACCTCGCGAAACAGCGCGGCGGCGAGCCGGTTCGCGACGTGGCCGGTCATTTCCTTGTTGAGCACGATCGTCTGCTTGCCGAGCGCGTCGTAGAACGCCTTCACGCGCGCGATCACGCCCGGGTCGGTCGCGTCGCCGCCGACCAGCTCGACGAGCGGAATCAGGTGCGGCGGGTTGAACGGATGCGCGATCAGGCAGCGTTCCGGATGCTTGTCGCACGCGGTCTGGATCTCCGACATCTTCAGGCCCGACGAACTCGACGCGATCGGCACGCGCGCGGGCAGCACGTCGTCCATCTGCCGGTACAGCGCGCGCTTCAGGTCGAGCCGTTCGGGGCCGTTTTCCTGTACAAAATCGACGCCGTCGAGCGCGTGCACGAGATCCGCGTCGAACGACAGCCGCGCGGAAAGTTCGGCGGCCCGCTCGCCGACGAATGCGGCGAGCGCGTCGCGCAGCCGCGCGTCGGCGTGCGGCGCGGGATCGGTCGCGACGACGTCGAAGCCCTGCGACAGATAGAAAGCCGCCCAGCTCGCGCCGATCACGCCGGCACCCACGATCGCAATGCGTTGAATGTCCATTTCCGTCCCGTCTCCGTGGTCTGTGGATAGCGCGACGATTGTCGCATCGATTGGCCTCGCCACGCGTTGATGCCGGTTGCAATTTCCCTCTTGAAAACCGCCGCGGCGGCCTCTAATTACCCGTTGCCAGGCAGTGCCCGTCACGCGCACTGCCCCCGTTTCGACTCAGCGGAAAACCGCGCATCGCACACGCCGTCGGCGTCGCGTCGTCGCGTCTTTCGCACTTCATGTTCCGGAGGACTTCATGAGCGGCATCCATTACGGCTACGACCTGTTCGACGAATTCGCCCGCGTGCAGCGGCAGGTGGCGAGCCTGTTCGGCGAGCATCCGACCGGCATCCGCGCGGTGCGCCCGAGCGCGTTTCCAGCGCTGAACGTCGGCGCGACCGATGACGCGATCGAGATCGTCGCGTTCGCCCCCGGCATGGCCGCGGCCGACTTCGACGTATCGATCGACAAGGACCTGCTGACGATCAGCGGCGAGCGCAAGCCCGTGCCGCACGACGCCGGCGACGACCTGCGCACCTACGCGCAGGAGCGCTTTCACGGTGCGTTCCGTCGCGTCGTCGAGCTGCCGCAGAACGCCGACGCCGACAACGTCAGCGCCCGATATGAAAACGGCTGCCTGCTGATTCGCGTCGGCCGGCGCGAGGCATCGAAGCCGCGTGCGATCACCGTTCAGTAACCTTCAGGAGAACGACATGAATACGAGCCAGAACCTGACCGAACGCCGGAACGGCGCCATCCATGCGGCCGCCGCCGAAGCCGCGCGCCGGCCCGCGATCACGCCGGCCGTCGATATCGTCGAAGACGCGCGGCGCGTCACGCTGCGCGCCGACCTGCCCGGCGTGCCGCGCGAGAACCTCGACGTGAAGGTGCACGACAACACGCTGACGATCGAAGCCGACACGCGCATCGACACGCCGGCCGACCTGCGCGTGCGCCATGCCGAAATCCGCGCGCCGCGCTTCGTGCGCACGTTCGTGCTGAGCCCCGATCTCGACACGTCGAAAATCGATGCGAACCTGCGCGACGGGGTGCTCACATTGACGATTCCGCGCCGCGAGGAAACACGCGCGCGCCGCATCGACGTGACGGCCGGCAACGCGTAAGCGCCGGCGCGTGTTCATCGCGTCCCGCGCATGACAAAGCCCCGTCAGGCATCACACCTGGCGGGGCTTTTTGCAACGTGCGGCGTGCAGCGTGCTACGCCCGCCGTCGCGTTCAATCGAAATCGAACAGGTCGAACATCGACTTCTTGCGACGCTGGCCGTCGTGCCGGTAACGGTCGTCGTGCGGGCGACCATCGCGCCCCCAGCCATCGTCGCGCCCGCGCGGCGCGTGCGCGTCGTGCCGCACCGGCGGCTCGTCGCGGCGTGCCGGCACCTCGCCGGTTTCGCGTGCGATCAGCTTGTCGAGTTCGCCACGATCGAGCCACACGCCGCGGCACGTCGGACAGTAGTCGATCTCGATCGACTGGCGCTCGGCCATCAGCAGGTCGGGCGTCTTGCAGACCGGACATTTCATCGCGCTTCTCCTTTCGTTGAGAATTTCGAATCGAGGGCGGGCCCTCGCCCGCCCGCTTGCTCAGTGAGCTTCGCCGCGCGCCGCGCGCTTTGCCTTCGCACGACGCGCCAGCATGTTCATGCCCTCGACGAACGCCGAGAACGCCATCGCCGCGTAGATATAGCCCTTCGGCACGTGCGAACCGAAACCTTCCGCGATCAGCGTCATGCCGATCACGACGAGGAACGACAGCGCGAGCATCACGATGGTCGGGTTGCGATCGATGAAGCGTGCGAGCGGCTGGGCGGCGAACAGCATCACGCTCACCGCGACGATCACCGCGACGAACATGATCGGGACGTGCTCGGTCATGCCGATCGCGGTCACGATGCTGTCGATCGAGAACACGATGTCGAGCATCACGATCTGGCCGATCGCGGCCCAGACCGTCAGGCCGGCCGCGCCGCCGGACGCACCCGAGCCGTCTCCGTCATGCGACACGTGATGATGCATCTCGGTGGTCGCCTTCCACACGAGGAACAGGCCGCCCGACAGCAGGATCATGTCGCGCCACGAGAACGCGTGATCGAACAGCGTGAACACCGGTTCGGTGAGGCTGGCGATCCACGCGACGCTGCCGAGCAGCGCGAGGCGCATCACGAGCGCGAGCGCGATGCCCAGGCGCTGCGTGCGGGCGCGCTGCGCTTCCGGCAGCTTGTTGCTGAGGATCGAGATGAAGATCAGGTTGTCGATGCCGAGCACGACTTCCATCACGACGAGCGTCAGGAGCGCGGCCCAGACGGCGGGGTCGGCGGCAAGCGTCAGCAGGTAGTCCATGAAAAGGGCCGATTCGAATGTGGGAAAGCTCGATGATAGGCCTGCCACGACTTCGGAAAAATCAGCGAGAATCTGATCTTTGGTTCGGTTTTTCCGAAATCTCGATTCGATGCTGAATTTTCGCCATCTGTACTATTTCTGGGTCGTCGTGAAGGAAGGCGGCTTCGCGCGCGCCGCCGAGCGGCTCGACATGGCCGTGCAGACGATCAGCGCGCAGGTGCGCGAGCTGGAGAAGTCGCTCGGCCACCAGTTGCTGCGCCCGGCCGGGCGCGGTGTCACGATGACCGATGCGGGCCAAGCCGCGTATGCGCGCGCAGAGGTTATTTTCGAGATGGGCCGGCTGATCCCCGACGAAGTGCGCGCGGCGGCCAGCCAGCCGACCGTGCGGCTCGCGGTCGGCCTCGCGGACGGGATCTCGAAGCTGGCCGCGCATGCGATCCTCGCGCCGGTGCTCGACACGCCCACGCTTCGGCTGCTGTGTCACGAGGGCGAGCACGACGCGCTGCTCGCGGAACTGGCGCTGCATCACCTCGATCTCGTGCTGGCCGGCCAGGGCGCGCCTTCGGGGTCGAATCTGCGCGTGACGAGCGAGCGGCTCGTCGCGTCGCCGGTCGACTGGTACGGCCCTGCGGCGCTCGTCACGCCCGCCGCGCGGCAGCGCTTCCCGCACTGCCTCGCCGAGCTGCCGGTATTGCTGCCGACCGCCCATTCCGCGCTGCGCGCGCGCCTCGACCTTTGGCTGGAGCGGGAACGGATCGTGCCCCGGGTGGCCGGGGAATTCGAGGACAGCGCGCTGATGGCCGTGTTCGCGGCGCGCGGCCTCGGCATGTTTCCGCTCAGCGAACTCGGCGCGAACGACGCGTCGCTGTTGCGCGGGCTGCGCCGGCTCGGCCGTGCGGGCGACGTGACCGAGGAAATCCACGCGATCCGCTCGCGGCGCGGCGAACACCATCCGCTCGTGTCGCAATTGCTCGCCGTCGCGCGGCCGGCGCCGGCCGGCTGAAGCAAGCGCGACATCAAACGAAACTATAATGACGCCCCGGCCATACGAGATTGCCAAGCGCCGTGCACCGGCACAGCCGTTGCGCGGGATCATGTGGGCGGCGCCCACCGCCCCGCACGGCATTTCGCCGAGCCTTTTGAAAGACGCCATGCACAACCGATTTCGCCTGTTTTCCGTTTCGTGCGCGCTCGCGGCCGCGACCGTGCTGGCGGCGTGCTCGTCGCCGCCCAAGCCGATCTACCAGCAGGAGCAGTTCGACGCGACGAGCAGCCCGTATGCGCACACGTTCCACTCGAAATCCGACGCGGCCTGCGAGGCCGCGCGTCGCGCGCTGCTGAGCCAGGGCTATGTCGTGTCGTCGTCGCGCAACGATGCGGTCGACGGCAGCAAGAATTTCCAGCCGAACAACGACATGCACGTCGTGATCGAGTTTCACGTCGTGTGCGCGGACGCGAACGCGGACGGCACGTCGAGCATCGCGTACGTGAACGCGGTGCAGGACCGCTACACGCTGAAGAAGTCGAATACGTCGGCAAGCGTCGGGCTCAGCGTGTTCGGTTCGCTGTCGCTGCCGATCGGCTCGAGCGACGACGCGCTCGTGAAGACCGCGAGCGAGACGATTCCCGCCGGCGTGTTCTACGAGCGCTTCTTCAATCTCGTCGAGCATTTCCTGAAGATCGATCCCGCCCGCCGCGATCGCGCCACCGTGAAAGCGGCCGAGAAGGAACCCGTCGCGCCGCTGCCCGAACCCGCGCCCACGCCGCAAGGCGAGCCGATCAAGATGACGACGCCTGCCGTGCCGACACCGCCGGCCGCGCCGGTGCCGCTGTCGGTGCCGAGCGTCGCGCCGACGCCGGGTACGTCCGTCGTGCCGGCCGCGCCCGCGGGGGCATCGGCCGTGGTCGCGCCGGGCGCGATGCGCGGGATCGTGCCGGGGGCCGGTGGGGCAGCGGTGCCGGCTTCGGCCCCGCTGCCGGCTTCGGCACCTGCTTCTGCTGCTCCGACACCCGCTTCGGCTTCGATGCCGGCCGCATCGACGCCTGTGGCTGCCACGGTGGCGGCGGCAACGCCGGTATCGGCCACGCCCGCGCCCGCGGCATCCGCAACCGCGTCGTCGAGCGCCGCTGCGACGGCCGCAGACAAAGCGCCCGCGTCGCCGCCGGCCGCTCCCCTCGCCACGTCCGCGCCGTCCGGCGCCAGCGCACCTGCCGCAAACTAACTGTACAGGCGCCGTTACGGCTTCTTCTGCAACGTCGTCCGGCTGCGCCGCGTGACGTGCGTCTGCGTCTGCGTCTGCGTCTGCACGTTACCGCAGCGTCGCGTTCAACGTCTGCAGTTGCTCGACCGTCGCCGTCACGCCGCCGCACACGATCACCGCGATGTCCAACGCCGACGCAAGCACCGGCACCGACTGTTCGAGCGCGGCCAGCGCCGCGCCGCACGCCGGCTCGACGACGATCCGGTGCTCGTCCACGAACCGCAACGACGCCGCCACCGCCTGCGCATCCGACACGACGACCGGATGAATCGCATGCCGCGTCGTCCATTCGACCGCAGCGTCGCACGGCCGCTTCGCGCCGAGCGTCGTCGCGATGCTCGTGATCGCCGGCAATTCGACCGCGCGCCCCTGCGCGACCGAGCGCGCATAGCTGTCGGCGCCCGCCGTCTCGACCGCGACCACCGGCACGTCGTGCCAGCCGTTACGCGCGAGCCCCGCGAGCACCCCGCACAGCAGCCCGCCGCCGCCGACCGCAAGCACGACCGCGTCGGGCTTCGGGCCGGTCACCGCCATCTCGTCGATCATCGTCGCGTGCCCTTGCCACAGCACGGGGTCGTCGAACGGATGCACGAACGCGTCCTGCGCGCCGACGGCCGACAGCGCGAACGCATTCGCCTCCGTCCAGCTCGCGCCGTGCACGACCACCTCCGCGCCTTCGACACGAATCAGATCGCGCGCGCGGGCCGACGCGGTTTCCGGCACGACGACGAGCACCGGCACGCCGAGTTCACGACCGCAATACGCCACCGCGATGCCCGCATTGCCGCCCGACGACGACACGAACCGGCGCGCGCCGGCCGCATGCCGCGCTTCGCAAACCGCGCCGATGCCGCGTAACTTGAACGAACCGGACGGCTGCAGCGCGTCGAGCTTCAGCCGGATGTTCGTGCCGAGGCGGCGCGACGCGATTTGCGAACGGATATAGGGGGTCGGGATATGAAGCGGCATGGTGCGGGACACAGTGGGAACGAAGGAAACGCACGCAGCCTGTGAACAGGCCCGGCAACGGCGCCCATCGTACGGCAGGCCAGCCATACTTTCCAATACCATCGGATGACCCTTGCTATGCTTGACCAGCATATCCCCCTCATCGAAACCGGAGCCTACCGCGCATGCGCCAGATCGAACTGCGTCACCTGCGTTACTTCGTGGCGGTCGCGCAAGCCGGCAGCGTGATGGCCGGCGCCCGCGCGGCCGGCATCGTCCAGCCTGCGCTGTCGCGGCAGATCCGCGAGCTCGAGGACGCGATCGGTACGCCGCTGCTGATCCGCCGCACGACGGGCGTCACGCTCACGGCGGCCGGCGCGAGTTTCCTGCAGGATGCGACGGGCCTGCTCGCGACGTTGCAGGACAGCCGCGAACGCGCGTTGCGCAGCGCGGCCGGCCAGCTCGGCGAACTGCGGCTTGGCGCGCTGCCGAACTGCCTGCCGCTGCCGGTCGTCGCGAACGTGCTCAAGGCGTTTCGCGACGCGTGTCCTGACGTGAAGCTGTCGATCGCGCCGATGCTGTCGGCCGAGCAGGCGGCGGCGCTGATGCGCGGCCAGCTCGACGGCGGCATCATGGCGTGGCGCCGCGACGAGGCACCGCAACTGTCGGGCGTGCGGCTGCTGAGCGACCGATTCGTGCTGGCGATGCCCGCGCCGCCCGGCGGGCGCTTTCACGCGCCGCGCACGCTCGCCGACGTCGCGCACGAACCGTTCGTGTGGTTCGACGCGGTGCGCTCCGCTGCGCACCATCGCTTCCTGATGGCGCAGTGCGAACGCGCGGGCTTCACGCCGCGCATCGCGCAGGTCGGCAGCGACATCCCGACGCTGATCGGGCTCGTCGCGGCCGGCATGGGTTGTGCCTTCGTGCCGGAAAGCGCGTCGCCGACGTGCCCGCGCACGGTCCGGCTCGTCGCGCTCGACGAACTCGCGAGCCGCTTCGACATCGAGTTCGTGTTCGACGGCGCGGCGGCGCCCGCTTCCCCCGTCGTCGCGCGGTTTCTCGACGCCGTGCGCGACGCGGCCGGCCACCACGCCGATTGACCGAACGAACGCCGGCGGGCTCAACCCGCGCGCGGGCGACGGATTCTGCAGCATGGCCGGCCGCGGATCCGGCCGGCTTCGCGGTCGCGCCGCGTGACGACCGCCGGCTTCGCTGTCATCGCACGTAAACATCGCCTCCAACGCACGAAAATTCTTTCAGATTCATGACGATCTGCACGGCCGCATCGCTATTTTTAAATTGACACCAAAAACGGCCGTTTAACGTCATTTCGAATCGTTATGCCGCGAAATATACTGCGCCCGCATCCAACCCTCGTGCCAAAGAGAGGATGCCTTCCCGCCCCGGTCACGGTCCCCCTGTGACCGGGGCTTTTTTTGCCACGAGCCGCGTCGGTACAGGATCGGCGGGAAGCATGACGCGCTTGCCCCACCACGGGCCGGCTGTCCTGCCCCGACGCCCCGGCAGCGCCAGGCCACCGGCCGTGCGCGCCCGCCGCCACAAGCCCGCATTATTGACACGAAATCAAGATAATTTCGCCCGGATACGGCTTTTTCCGCAAAAGTCATGCAGGCACACTTCACCCTGTCCACAACGGCCGATGCCGTTGCCCAACGCTTACAGGAGCGCATCGCGTGAACCCCACGACTTCTTCTCCTTCCCGCCCGGGCGGCAGCGCCGCGCTGCCGCTGCTGGCGCTCGCCGCCGGTGCGTTCGGCATCGGCACGACCGAGTTCTCGCCAATGGGCCTGCTGCCCGTGATCGCCGACGGCGTACACGTGTCGATTCCGCAGGCCGGCATGCTGATCAGCGCGTATGCGATCGGCGTGATGGTCGGCGCGCCGCTGATGACGCTACTGCTCGCGCGCTGGTCGCGGCGTTCGGCGCTGATCGCGCTGATGTCGATCTTCACGATCGGCAACCTGCTGTCGGCCATCGCGCCGGACTACACGACGCTGCTGCTCGCACGACTCGTCACGAGTCTCAACCACGGCGCGTTCTTCGGGCTCGGCTCGGTGGTCGCGGCCGGCCTCGTGCCGCGTGAACGGCAGGCCAGCGCCGTCGCGACGATGTTCATGGGCCTCACGATCGCGAACGTCGGCGGCGTGCCGGCCGCAACCTGGCTCGGCCAGATGATCGGCTGGCGCATGTCGTTCGCGGCCACCGCCGCGCTCGGCCTGATCGCGATCGCCGGCCTGTTCGCCGCGCTGCCGAAGGGCGACGCCGGCAAGATGCCGAACCTGCGTGCCGAACTGTCGGTGCTCACGCGCCCCGTCGTGCTCGGCGCGCTCGCGACCACGGTGCTCGGCGCCGGCGCGATGTTCACGCTCTACACGTACGTCGCCCCGACGCTCGAACACCTGACCGGCGCGACGCCCGGTTTCGTGACCGCGATGCTCGTGCTGATCGGCGTCGGCTTCTCGATCGGCAACATCGCCGGCGGCCGCCTCGCCGACCGCTCGCTCGACGGCACGCTGATCGGCTTCCTGGTGCTGCTGATCGTGACGATGGCCGGGTTCCCGTTGCTCGCCCGCACGCATGTCGGCGCGGCGGCCACGCTGCTGGTGTGGGGTGTCGCGACGTTCGCGGTGGTCCCGCCGCTGCAGATGCGCGTGATGCGTGCCGCACACGAAGCGCCGGGCCTCGCATCGGCCGTCAACATCGGCGCGTTCAACCTCGGCAACGCAGTCGGCGCGGCGGCCGGCGGCGCGGCGATCTCGGCCGGCTTCGGCTACGCGGCCGTGCCGCTCGTCGGCGGGCTGATTGCCGCGGCAGGTCTCGCGCTGGTCGCACTGCAGAGGATGCAACGCCGCCGCGCGCCGGTCGCCGCGAACTCGTAAGCGCACCGCGACCCGCATGGTGCCGATACGCGGCACCATAAATGAACAACGCCCGCGCCGGGATGCCGACGCGGGCGTTGTCGCTGACGGGCCGCGCATCGCGGCCGCCGTGTCGACGAATCAGCGCGTGGCGGCGAACCCGCCGAAGAACGCACGTGCGTTCGCATCGAGGCTCTCGAGGTGATAACCGCCCTCCTGCACGATCACCGTCGGCAAGCCGAGCGCACCGATCGCGCCGCCGAGCCGGCCGAACCCGTCGGTCGTGACGGCCACCTGCGATTGCGGGTCGTCCTTGTAGATGTCGAAGCCGAGCGCGAGCACGAGCGCATCCGGCTGGAACCGCGAGAGCGCGTGCAGCGCGTCGTCGAGCCGCTCGAAGAAGGTCGACTCGTGCGCACCGTGCGGCATCGGCAGGTTCAGGTTGTAGCCGTCGCCGGCCCCCGCGCCCGTCTCTTCCTCGTAACCGGCGACGACCGGATAGAAATTGGTCGGGTCGCCGTGGATCGACACGTACAGCACGTCGTCGCGGCCGTAGAAGATCTCCTGCACGCCCTGCCCGTGATGCATGTCGGTGTCGAGGATCGCGACGCGCCGATGGCGGCCGAGCAGCGCCTGCGCGGCGATCGCCGCGTTGTTCAGGTAGCAGAAGCCGCCGGCCGCGTCGCGGCGCGCGTGATGGCCGGGCGGGCGGCACAGCGCGTACGCGTCGCGCGCGCCGTCGTTGACGTCCGCCGCGGCCGCGAGCGCGCTCTGTGCCGACCAGTACGCCGCGCGCCACGTGTTCGCGCCGACTGGGCAACTGCCGTCGGCGAGATAGCGCGCGGCTTTCGCGAGCACGCCGCGCAGCGGGTTCGGATCGCGTACGAACACGTTCGACATCACTTCGTCGCCCCAGTCGTCGGGCATCCGTTTCCAGTCGCGGTGCGCTTCCTCCAGAAAGCGCAGGTAGTTCATGTCGTGCACGGCCGCGATCGGCGCGGTGCCGCGGTCGGCCGGCTCGCGCACGTCGAAGTCGAGCGAACGCACTGCGGCGACCAGCCGCGCCGCGCGCTCGGGTATTTCCTGCGGCTCGCGCATCCTGCCGCGCGACAGGTAGGTGCGCGGATGGTGCAGCAGCTGTTCGGGGTGGAAATAGGTTTTCATCGGTAGTCCTCGTCGATTCGTCGCGTCATGCATCGTGCGCGGCCGCCGCTGCGGCAACGGACGTCTCAACGCCCGCCCGCGCGAGCACCGCGTTGAGCAGCACGTTCGTGCCGCGCGTCACGTCGTCGGGCAGCGCATCCTCGGCCTCGTTGTGCGACAGCCCGTCGACGCACGGGATGAACACCATCGCGGTCGGCACGCGGCGCGCGAGCAGGATCGCATCGTGACCGGCGCCGCTGACGATCCGTTCGTTCGTATAGCCGAATGCATCCGCCGCCTGCGCGACCAGGTCGACACAGCCGCGGTCGAACGGCGTCGCGGGGCTGCGCCAGCCGGTATCGATCGCGACCTGCACGCCGCGCGCGGCGGCCACGCGCGCGCATGCGTCGCGCAGCGCGTGCTCCATCGCATCGACTTGCGCATCGTCGTGATGGCGCAGGTCGACGGTGAACGTCACGTCGCCGGCGATCGTGTTGCGCGACGCGTTGCGGATGCCGACCTGGCCGATCGTCGCGAGCCCGCGCGGCGCGTGGCCGGCGACGATGCGCTCCAGTTCGAGCGCCATCTGCGCGCTCGCGAAATACGCGTCCTTGCGATACGGCATCGGCGTCGTGCCCGCATGCGCGGCCACGCCCGTCACGCGCACGTCGAGCCAACGGATCGCCTGCCCGCCCGTGACGATGCCGATCGTCGTGCCGTTCGCCTCGAGCACGGGCCCCTGTTCGATATGCGCTTCGAAATACGCGTCGACCGCGCCGCCCGGCGCGCGCGTGCCGCGACAGCCGCACGCGTCCAGCGCGGCGCCGAGCGTGATGCCGTCGGCGTCCTGCTTCGCGAGCGCGTCGTCGAGCGGCAGCGCGCCCGTGAACACGGCCGAGCCGAGCATCGCCGGCGCGAAACGCGCGCCCTCCTCGTTGGTCCACGACACGATCTCGAGCGGCTTGCCGGTCACGATGCCCGCATCGTTCAGCGTGCGCACGACTTCGAGCCCGGCGAGCACGCCGTACACGCCGTCGAAGCGCCCGCCTTCGGGCTGCGTGTCGAGATGGCTGCCGATCAGCACCGGCGCGGCCTGCGCATCGGCGCCGTCGCGCCGCGCGAACAGGTTGCCGACCGCGTCGACGCTCACCGTCATCCCCGCGTCGCGGCACCACTGCGCGAACAGGTCGCGCCCGCGCCGGTCGTCGTCGGTCAGCGCGAGGCGCCGCACGCCGCCGCGCGGCGTCGCGCCGATGCGCGCCATGTCGGCCAGGCTCCGCCACAGGCGAGCGCCGTCGATTTCCAACAGGTCTTTCATTTGCACTCCGATGAATTCGTTCGTCGAGGGTCAGTGCGAGCCGAGCGCTTCGGCCGCGGCCGGCCGGCCCGCGCGTCGCGCGTCGAGGGCGACGATGCAAAGCAGCGAGATGCCGGCGAGACACGTGTAGAACACCGCGAGCGGCCACCACTGGCCCGCGAAGCGATGCGCGAGCCAGGTGCCGACGAGCGGCGTCAGGCCGCCCGCGATCGCGCCGCACACCTGGTACGCGAGCGAGATCGCCGAATAGCGCACGTGCGCGGGAAACACGCCGCTCACGAAGCCGGCGATCACCGAATAGAAACCGGCCATGCACACGACCGCGAGCGCGATGCCGGCGACGAGCGACGCGGACGTGCCGCCCTGCACGAGCATGAACATCGGGTACGGCGACAGCATCGCGAGCAACGCGGCGATCTTCAGGAAACGCGCGCCGCCGATACGCTCGGCAATCCACGCGGCGAGCGGCTGCGCGATGAACTGGATGATCGCGACCGCGAACAGGCTGTCGAGGATCAGCGAGCGCGACACGCCGACGTACTGCGTGGTGTACGCGATCATGAACGTGTTGGTGAAATAGACGCCCGCGATCCCGATGGTGTTCGCGCCGATGCAGAGCAGCACGAGCCCCGACGCGGAGCGCAACACTTCGGCCACAGGCAGCTTCACGGTGCGGTTCGCTTCCTTCACCCGCGCGAATTCCGGCGACTCGTTCACGCCGAGCCGGATCAGGATGCCGACGACGAGCAGCGCCGAGCTCGCGAGAAACGGCAGGCGCCAGCCCCATGCGAGGAAATCGGCCTTGTCCATCGACGTGACCGCGCGAAACGCGATCAGCGACAGGATCAGCCCGGCCGGGCTGCCGAGCTGCGCGAACGATGCGAAGAACGTGCGGCGGCCCTGCGGCGCGTGTTCGCCCGCCATCAGCACCGCGCCGCCCCATTCGCCGCCGACGGCGATCCCCTGCACGACGCGCAGCACGATCAGCAGCACCGGCGCGAGCATGCCGACCTGCGAATAGTCGGGCAGCAGCCCGACGCACACGGTCGCGACGCCCATCATCATCAGCGTCGTCATCAGCGCCTTCTTGCGGCCGATGCGGTCGCCGAGGTGGCCGAACACGATGCCGCCGAGGGGGCGCGCGAAGAAGCCCACCGCGAACGTCGCGAACGACGCCATCGTGCTCACGAAGCGGTCATGCGACGGGAAATAAAGTTCGCCGAACACGAGCGCGGCGGCGGTCGCGTAGATGTAGAAGTCGTACCACTCGATCATCGTGCCGATGAACGCGGCCGTCGCGGCACGCGCCGGCTGGCGGGCGGAAGGAAGGGACTGGGTCATGCGGGCTCCTGTCGCGCGCCGCGGCACGCGCAATATCGTGATGGCCGGCCGTCTGTCGCGGCGTCGCGCCGCACGGTGCGGCGCGCCTCCTTTATCGGCGACCGCAAATCATTAGTCAAATTTCAAGTTATTATTCCACGTATAAATTCTGCTAATGACCAGCCCGCTGCTTCGCCCGGAGACCCGATGCGCGCCGACCTCGTCCCCTTCCTCAACGACCGCCTCGACTGGAACCTGCTGCGCACCTACCTGGTGATCATGCAGGAGCGCAGCGTGAGCCGCGCGGCCGCGCGCCTGCACGTGACGCAGCCGGCCGTGAGCCAGGCGCTGCGGCGGCTCGAGGACACGCTCGCGCGAAAGCTGATCGAGCGGCGCGGCGCGCACTTCGCACCGACGCCGGCGGGCGAAGCCGTATACCGGATCGCGAGCGACATCTATGGCGGCGTGTCGCGGCTCGAAACGGAGCTCGACGACAGCACGGCCGATCTCACCGGTTCGATCCGGCTGCTGACGGTGAGCCGCATCGAGTCGCCCGTCTACGACGAATTCCTCGCCGAGTTCCATCGCGCGTATCCGCGCATCGATCTGCAGATCGAAGTGATGCGCTCGTCGGACATCCTGTCGTCGCTGCTGCAGAAGACAGCCACCGCCGGGCTCGGCCTGTGCCGCACGCCGCACGACAAGCTGGAGATGCGCTGCTTCCTGCGCCAGCGCTACGCGATCTACTGCGGGCGCCATCACCGGCTGTTCGGGCAGACGCAATTGCGGATGGACGACCTGCTCGCGGAAAACTTCGTGTCGTTCACGAGCGACCAGATCGGCGACAGCCTGTCGCCGCTCACCGTGTTCCGCGACCAGAAGGGTTTTACCGGGCGGATCGTCGCATCGTCGCCGAGCCTCGACGAAGTGCGGCGGCTGATCTTCGCCGGCTACGGGATCGGCTGCCTGCCCGAGCACATCGTGCGCGACGACATCGCGCAGCAACGGCTGTGGCGGCTGCCGCCCGACGACGGCCTCGTCGACGTCGACGTGTTCCTGCTGTGGCATCGCGACCGCAAGATGAACGCGGCCGAGCACGCGTTCCTCGACGCGATGGAGCGCTGCATGCAGCGTCATTCGCTTACCGAACGGCTGGGGATGTAGTTGCGCGATTATGCGCGTCCGCGAAAGGAAGGTCGTGTTCGCCGTCGCGTGCTTCGGCTACTGCCGCGCGACGAACGCCGCGTGCTTGAAGGGAACGACGCCGGCCACGGTGGTCCGCCATGCCGGCATCGCGAACAACGAAGGTGTGTGCAGTGCGGCTGCCGGTGGCGCCGGATGCGGCGCGGCGGGCCGCTCGGGCCGGCGCAAGGCAGGCCCGACGGGCGACGCGACGCGATGCGCGATGCGTCAGTGGTGAACCTCGCCGCGCTCGAGCGGCAGGATCAGCCGCTCGGGGATGCTGCGTCGCGACGCACGTGCGCCGACGTAGTACAGCACGGCCGGCACGACGAGGCCGAGGATCCACGAGATGTCGGTGCCGCCGAGCGCGTCGACGAGTGCGCCCGTGTAGATGTGCGTCGACATGAACGGCACCTGCACCAGGATGCCGACCACGTAGATCGTGATCGCCATCACGTTCCAGCGGCCGTAGCGGCCATCCGGATCGGACAGCGCCGGCACGTCGTAGCGCGAGCGCGTGAAGCAGTAGTAGTCGACCAGGTTGATCGCGCTCCACGGCGTGAAGAACGCGAGCAGGAACAGGATGAACGCGGTGAATTCCTTCAGGAACGAATGACGGCCGGCGAGCGCGATCAGCGTCGACACGCAGATCATCCCGAAGATGTAGACGAGACGGCTCTTCGACGACACCGCATGCTTGCCGCGAAAGCCGCTGACGATCGTCGCCATCGACATGAAGCTGCCGTAGGCGTTGAGCGCGGTCACCGTCACCTTGCCGAACGCGATGCTGAAGTACAGCAGTGCGGCAACCGCGCCCGTCGAGCCGAGCCCGACGATGTACGACACCTCGTGGTGTGCGAACTGGCTGCCGGCCAGTGCGGCCGCGAACACGCCGAACACCATCGCGGCCTGCGCGCCGATCACCGCGCCGAGGCCGACCGCGAGGAACGTCGCGACCGACGACGTCGAGCGCGGCAGATAACGCGAATAGTCGGCGACGTACGGGCCGAACGCGATCTGCCACGACGCGGACAGCGACATCGACAGCAGGAAGCTCGCGAGCGAGAAGTGCTTGTTCGCGAGCAGCGCGCCGACGTCATGGTTCGCGAACAGCTGCGCGAACATGTACACGAACGCGACGATGCCGACCACGCTCGCGATCCGGCCGACGAAGTGGATCGCGCGATAGCCGAACACCGTCAGCACGACGATCACGGCCGCGAACAGCAGGATGCCGGCCGCGTCGTCGACGTGCAGCAGTTGCGCGACGGCCTGCCCGGCGAGCACCGAGCCGCTGGCGGAAAAGCCGATGTACATCAGGCACACGAGCACGATCGGGATCATCGCGCCATAGACGCCGAATTGCACGCGGCTCGAGATCATCTGCGGCAGCCCGAGCTGCGGCCCCTGCGCGCCGTGCAGCGCCATCACCGCGCCGCCGACGATCTGACCGAGCAGCAGCGCGACCAGCGACCAGAACACGTCGCCGCCGAGCACGACCGCGAGCGCCCCCGTGACGATGGCCGTGATCTGCATGTTCGCCGACAGCCACAGCGTGAACTGGCTCAGCAGGCCGCCGTGGCGTTCGGCGTCGGGAATGAAATCGATCGAGCGTACCTCGATCAGACCGCCGGCTTTTCCACTGGGATTCGTTGACACGGGAAAATCTCCAAGATACTGAGGATCGCGAATGGTTCGGACGAGACGGGAAACGGCAAACCTGCCGGGGCGCCCTTTCGGCTCGCCGGGTGCGGCGCGCCGTGGGTCGCCGACGTGCGCCGGCATTGCCAGCGGATATTCTTGTATATACAACTTGCGTGATATCGGTGATTACCCGGGTGTTCGACGATTTATGAAACGTGTCGGAAAACGGCACGCGTCCGACCTGCGGCGTCGCCGGTCGCGCGTAGGAAAAATGAAAGCTCAGGTGCCGGCGGGCGACGCCTGCTCGGGCTCGGCGACCATGTCGTCGGCGGGAAGGAGCGTCAGCAAGCGGCGCACGGCCTCGACGTCGCGTGCGTGCAGCCATTCGTCGTGATCGCCGCGGCGCAGGATCACGACGCCCCGCTTCTCGTCGCCGGGCCGATGCATGCGCGCGAACACGGGGTGATCGTCGGCATTGACCGTGAGCATCGTCATGCCGATTCGCTCGCGGCCGTCGGCGGTGACGAAGCTGCGCCAGATGCCGGCGACGCAGCACGGTTGCCAGCCGGCGACGCCGATCCGGTGCCACACGTTGCGGCCCGTCTCGTAGCACGGTTCGAAGATCCAGCGCACCGGAATCAGGCAACGCTGGCCGTTGCGCCAGGCGGTGCTGTAGAGCCGCGACGAGCCGACCGTTTCCGCGCGCGCGTTCACCGTATCGAGCTTCTTTCGCTTGCGGCCGTTCTCGTCGAGACGCGCGGGCTGCATGAACTTCGGCCAGAAGCCGAACACCGCGCTCACGACCGCGAGGCCGTCGCCGTCTGCACGCGCGATGGGGGCCGCGTAATCGGGATACACGTCGGGTTCCCAAGGGTCGCGGCGAAACAGGTCGCCGATGCCCAGCTTCAGCTCGCTGATGCCCGGGTCTTCATCGGGGGCGCGGTAGTGAGTGCACACGGTTCGGCAGACGATGGACGCGATGTCTTCATCGTAGGTCAGTGTGCATGCCGTGTTGGCGCAATCGGCTGGTATGACGAAACAGTCTTACGTGTGCAAGTGGATCGGAGCGTCGATCGGTCATTGCTTCCACTTTTGCCGGCAGCAAAGATGCGCGGGCCGCTCGCGAGCAAGCATGAGCCATGCGGTCGAATTCCAGCTCGAGACGCTGGGCGACAGCGACGGCGGCGAAACACTGGACGCGTTCCGCTGGACGGCTTCATGCGCAAATAGCCCGCGCGCACGTCCGTCCGTTCACCCGTGCCGACCACGTGCATCGGCACCACGTCGCCCGTTCCGGTTCAGGCGAGCCGTTCCGATCCGATGACATGCACGCCCGGGCGCGCATCGATCGCGGCACCGAGCAGCGCGCGGGCGATGCGCGGCGCGGGATTCACGCGCCACTTCGGCGGCAACAGCGGCCCGGCGGTACCGAGCGCCAGCGCCATCATCCGTTCGCCGAACCGGAACTCGTCGCGGCTGCCGCCGATCAGGCCCGGCCGCACGCAGGTGAGCGACGCGAACCCGATGCCCGCGAGCGCACGCTCGACTTCGCCCTTCACACGGTTGTAGAAGATGCGCGACGCCGGGTCCGCGCCGAGCGCGGAATTCAGCACGTAGGTCGGCGTGCCGGACCGGTGCGCGAGGCGCGCGACCGCGAGCGGATAGTCGTGATCGACGCGGCGGAATGCGACCTGCGAACCCGCGACCCGCATCGTGGTGCCGAGCGTGCAGATCACTGCATCGGCCTGCCACCAGTCGGCCGCCTCGGGCAGGTGATCGAAGTCGACCGTCACGGCGCGCATCTTCGGATGAGGCGACAACGGCCGGCGCGCGAGCACGACGACCTGGTCTACCCGCGCGTCGGCCAGCGCGAGGTCGAGGACGTGGCGCCCGACGAGTCCGGTCGCGCCGACGAGCAGCAGTTTCATCAGAATTTGCTCCGAGAAACCCCGCCATTTCCCCCAAGGGGACTTCCTTCGGGGCGGATGGCGGGAAGGAAAGGCGTGCTGTTGACAGGCAGCTTCTTCCACGGGTTAGGATCACCGGCATGATTCTTGTCTACCGCTATCGCGTGAAGTCGCTCAACGGACTGCTTAACAAGCAGAGCCGTGCGGTGAACTACGTCTGGAACTTCTGCAACGACACGCAGAAGCACGCGCTCAAGTGGAGCAAGAAATGGCCGACGGGATTCGATCTGAACGTGCTGACCACCGGCAGTAGCAAGGCGCTCGGCATCCACTCCGGCACGATCAACGCGACGTGCGAGCAATACGCGAAGTCGCGCAGTCAGCACCGTCGGCCCTACCTGCGCTATCGCGGCAGGAAATCGCTGGGCTGGGTGCCGCTGAAGGGGCGTGACCTGAAGCGCGAGGGTGACGCGTTCCGTTTCGCCGGCAACACGTTTCGCGTGTTCAACAGCAGGCCGCTTCCCGAAGGAAAGATCAAGGACGGGACCAATTTTGCGCAGGATGCGCGTGGCAACTGGTTTCTCAACATCGTGATCGAGATGCCCGATGTGCAGGCCCGCCCGGTCCGGTCCGGTGTTGGCATCGATCTCGGCCTGAAAGACTTCGCCACACTTTCGACGGGCGAGAAGCTGCCCAACGACCGATTCGGCCGACGCGCGGCGGAGAAACTGGCGAAAGCTCAACGGGCGCGAAAGCACAAGCGGCATATCGCGAAGTTGCACGCCAAGGTCGCGAATGCCCGTGCCGATTTCCAGCACAAGCTCGCGCTCGATCTGGTGGGGCGCTTCGATTACCTCGCGGTTGGCAATGTGTCTGCCGTCAAACTTGCCAGAACCAGGATGGCGAAGAGCGTCTACGACGCGTCCTGGTCGTCCTTCCGAAACAAGCTCCGTTACAAAGCGATCGCGCACGGGGCCACGTTCGAGGAAGTCGACGAAAGCGGTTCTACCCAGTCCAGTTCGGCGTGCGGGTCGAGAGACAGCACGACGCGGCCGAAAGGTATCGCGGGACTGAGAATAAGAGAATGGGCCTGCGATGGCTGTAGGGTCGTGCATGATCGAGATACCAACGCTGCGGTGAACATTCTCCGATGCGGACGTGCATCGCCAGGTGTGGGAATCACCTGCCTTTAGGCGGGTGAGGACGTCAAGTGCGGTTGTTCCGTGTGTGGCCGGTGCAAGCCGGTGCAGGCCGGCCGTGAGCGGCAGCCGTGCGACGGGGCACATCGCTATGCCGGATCGCGCCGGAGCCGCCCGTTCGAAGCCGATGAATCGGACGGGATACCGACACGATGAACGGTTCACGCGAGAGGGTCAACAGCGACCCGCGAGCCGCGCATGCTCGAGCGCGATCGCGATCGCACCAGCCGTCCGGATCGGCGCCGCAGCGGGGCTTCGTCCGGCGACGGATGGCCACGCGCGTTCACACGTGCAACGCGTGTCCCAGCGCGCGCAATGCCGCCTCCTGCATCGCTTCGCCGAGCGTCGGATGCGCGTGGATCGTGCCGCCGATGTCCTCGAGCCGCGCGCCCATCTCGAGCGACTGCGAGAACGCCGCGGCCAGTTCCGACACGCCGCGCCCGACCGCCTGCCAGCCGACGATCAGATGCGTGTCGCGCCGCGCGACGACGCGCACGAAACCGTCGGTCGCGTGCAGCGTCATCGCGCGCCCGTTCGCCGCGAACGGGAACGACGCGCTGATGCAGTCGACGCCGGCCGCCTTCGCGTCGTCGGGCGACCAGCCGGACGTGACGACCTCGGGATCGGTGAAGCATACGGCCGGGATCGATGCGGGCGTGAACTTGCGACGCCGTCCCGCGATCCGCTCGGCCACCATCTCGCCCTGCGCCATCGCGCGATGCGCGAGCATCGGCTCGCCCGCGACGTCGCCGATCGCCCACACGTTGCGCATCGAGGTCCGGCATTCGTCGTCGATGCACAGCGCGCGGCCGTTGCGATCGAGCGGCAACGCTTCGAGCCCGAAGCCGTCCACGCGCGGCCGGCGGCCGACCGCGACCAGCACGCGATCGGCCGGCAGCATCTTCTGCGTGCCGTCGGGCGCCTGCACGCGCACCGCGCCGTCGCTCGCGAGACCGAGCACCGTGTGGCCCAGCCACAAGCCGACGCCGAGCCGCGCGAGCGAATCGGCGACCGGCTTCGCGAGTTCCGCGTCGTACGCGGGCAGCACGCGCTCGGCCGCTTCGACGATGCTGACCGCGACGCCGAGCTTGCGATAGACGGTGCCGAGTTCGAGCCCGATGTAGCCGGCGCCGACGACGACCAGCCGCGTCGGCAACGACGCGGGCGACAGTGCGTCAGTCGACGATACGACGTGCCCGCCGAACGGCATCGACGGCAGCGCGACCGGTTCCGAACCGGTCGCGAGCAACAGGTGTTCGCATGCGATGCGCGTCGTGCCGTCACCGGCGACGACATCGACCGTCTTGCCGTCGACGATGCGCGCGTCGCCCTGCAGCACGCGCACGCCGTGCTTCTTCAGCAGCGCGCCGACGCCGCGCGTGAGCCGCTCGACGATCCCGTCCTTCCACGCGACGCTTTTCGCGATGTCGATCTCCGGCGCGCGCACGCGTATCCCGAGCATGCCTTCGCGGGCCTGCGCGCACGCCTGCTCGAACGCGTCGGCGACATGGATCAGCGCCTTCGACGGAATGCAGCCGATGTTCAGGCACGTGCCGCCGAGCCGTTCGCGCTCGACGAGCACCGTCGGAATGCCGAGCTGCCCCGCGCGAATCGCGGCGACGTAACCGCCCGGACCGCCGCCGATCACGAGCAGCGTGGTGTGTTCGTTCGCCATCGCGCTCACTCCACGAACAGCAGCGCCGGGCGCTCGAGCAACGCGCGCACGGCCTGGATGAATTCGGCCGCGTCCGCGCCGTCGACGACGCGATGGTCGAACGACGACGACAGGTTCATCATCTTGCGCGCGACGATCGCGCCGTCGCGGATCATCGGCCGCTCGACGATCCGGTTCACGCCGACGATGCCGACCTCGGGATGGTTGATGACCGGCGTCGACACGATGCCGCCGAGTGCGCCGAGGCTCGAGATCGTGATCGTCGAGCCGGTCAGCTCGTCGCGCTGCGCGCGGTTCGCGCGCACGGCGTCGGCGAGCCGCGCGATTTCCGCCGAGATCGACCACACGTCGCGCGCTTCCGCATGACGCAGCACCGGCACCGTGAGGCCGCTCTCCGTCTGCGTCGCGACGCCCATGTGCACCGCGCCGTAACGCGTGACGACACCGGCTTCGTCGTCGTAGCGCGCGTTGATCTGCGGGAAGTCGCGCAGCGCGAGCACCAGCGCGCGGATCAGCAGCGGCAGCGGCGTGAGCCGGCCACGCGCGTCGCCGTGGCGTCGGTTCAGCTCGCTGCGCAGCGATTCGAGCTCGGTGACGTCGATCTCCTCGACGTAGCTGAAGTGCGGAATGCGGCGCTTCGCTTCCTGCATCTTGCGCGCGATCGCGCGGCGCAGGCCGATCACCGGCACCTCGGTTTCATCGTTGCGCTCGTCGTAGCCGCGCGCTGGCGAGCCACGCGCCGCCGTGCCGCCCGTGCGTGCGTATGCATCGAGGTCCGCATGCAGGATCCTGCCGGCCTCGCCGGTGCCGCGCACGTAGCGCAGCTCGATGCCCATGTCCCATGCGCGCTGGCGCACCGCAGGCGACGCGAGCGGCCGTTCGCCCGGCGCGAGGGCCGCGCGCGGCGGCGCCGCGTGTTCCGTGCGACGCGGCTCGGCCGGTGCACGCTCAGCGGTGTGGCGCGCGGCCTTCGGCGCGTCGTGCGCTTCGGCTGCTTCCGCAGCTTCGGTGACTTTCGATGACCGGGCAGGCGCGTCGACCGAAGCCGGACGCGGCGTCGCATCCGCACCGGCATCGTGTGCCTTCGCGCCCGGTTTCAGGTTGCCGTCGCCTTCGACTTCGACACGAATCAGCTCGCTGCCGACCGCCATCATCTCGCCGATCCGGCCGCCCAGCGCCAGCACCTTGCCCGCCACCGGCGACGGAATCTCCACCGCCGCCTTGTCGGTCATCACGTCGGCGAGCGGCTGGTCTTCCTTGATCGTCTGCCCGACTTCCACATGCCAGGCCACCAGCTCGACCTCGGCGATCCCTTCGCCGATATCCGGCATCTTGATCACATGAATCCCCATCTCAGGCCTCCATCACGCGTCGCAATGCTTCGCCAACCCGGGCCGGGCCGGGGAAATACGCCCATTCCTGCGCGTGCGGATACGGCGTGTCCCAGCCCGTCGTCCGCTCGACCGGCGCTTCCAGATGGTAGAAGCAGTGCTCCTGGACAAGCGATACCAGTTCCGCGCCGTAGCCGCAGGTGCGCGTCGCTTCGTGCACCACCACGCAGCGGCCGGTCTTGCGCACCGACGCGACGATCGTGTCGAGGTCGACCGGCCACAGCGTGCGCAGGTCGATCACTTCGGCGTCGATGCCGGTCTCCTCGGCCGCGGCGAGCGACACGTGGACGGTCGTGCCGTACGTCAGCACCGTCAAGTCGTTGCCGGGCCGCACGACGGCGGCCGTATCGAGCGGCACCGTGTAATAGCCTTCCGGCACCGCGCTGCCCGGATGCTTGAGCCACGATGTGACCGGACGCTCGTGATGGCCGTCGAACGGCCCGTTGTACAGGCGTTTCGGTTCGAGGAAGATCACCGGATCGTCGTTCTCGATCGACGCGATCAGCAGCCCTTTCGCATCGTACGGATTCGACGGCATCACCGTGCGCAGTCCGCAGACCTGCGTGAACATCGCCTCCGGGCTCTGGCTGTGCGTCTGGCCGCCGTATATGCCGCCGCCGCACGGCATCCGGATCGTCATCGGCGCGGTGAACTGGCCCGCGGAGCGATAGCGCAGCCGTGCGCCTTCCGACACGATCTGGTCGGACGCCGGGTAGAAGTAGTCCGCGAACTGGATCTCGCAGACCGGCCGCAATCCATACGCGCCCATCCCGACCGCCGCGCCGACGATCCCGCCTTCCGAGATCGGCGCATCGAACACGCGCGATTTGCCGTACTTGGCCTGCAGCCCTTCGGTGCAGCGGAACACGCCGCCGAAGTAGCCGACGTCCTGCCCGAACACGACCACGTCGCCGTCGCGCTCGAGCATCACGTCCATCGCGGAGCGCAGCGCCTGGATCATCGTCATCGGCTGCGCCGAGGCCGTCGTCGTTTCCTGTTGCGCCATGATCACGCTCCCAGTTCCTGGCGCTGACGGCGCAGGTGCGCGGGCAGCTCCTTGTACACGTCGTCGAACATCGAGGCCGGCGACGGAATCCGGTCGTCGGCCAGCGTGCCGAACTTCTCCGCTTCCTTCTGCGCGGCGATCACTTCGGCTTCGAGCTCGGCCGTGAGCGCGTCGTGCGCGCTGTCCGACCAGATGCCTTTCGCGATCAGGTGCTGCTTGAAGCGCGCGATCGGATCGCCGAGCGGGAAATGGGCCCAGTCGTCGCTCGGCCGGTATTTCGTCGGATCGTCCGACGTCGAATGCGCGCCCGCGCGGTAGGTGACCCATTCGATCAGCGTCGGGCCGAGATTGCGGCGCGCGCGTTCGGCGGCCCAGGTCGATGCCGCGTAGATCGCGAGGAAGTCGTTGCCGTCGACGCGCAGCGAAGCGATGCCGCAGCCGACGCCGCGCCCGGCGAAGGTGGTCCCCTCACCGCCCGCGATCGCCTGGAACGTCGAGATCGCCCACTGGTTGTTGACGACGTTCAGCACGACCGGCGCGCGATACACGTGCGCGAACGTCAGCGCGGTGTGGAAGTCGGCTTCCGCCGTCGCGCCGTCGCCGATCCACGCGGACGCGATCTTCGTGTCGCCCTTGATCGCCGACGCCATCGCCCAGCCGACCGCCTGGATGAACTGCGTCGCGAGATTGCCGGAGATCGAGAAGAAGCCGGCTTCGCGGTCCGAGTACATCACCGGGAGCTGGCGCCCCTTCAGCGGGTCGCCTTCGTTCGACATCAACTGGCAGATCATCCGTTCGAGCGGCACGTTGCGCGCGATCAGGATACTTTGCTGGCGGTAGGTCGGGAAGCACATGTCGCCGTGACGCAGCGCCATCGCGTGCGCGGCGCCGATCGCTTCTTCGCCGAGACTCAACATGTAGAAGGAGATTTTCTTCTGTCGCTGCGCGATCATCATGCGCGCGTCGAAAATGCGGGTCTTCAGCATCGCGCGCATCCCGGCGATCAGGCGCGCATCGTCGAGGTCCGGCGCCCACGGGCCGAGCGCTGCGCCGTGGTCGTCGAGCACACGCACGAGGCTGCGGGCGAGATGGGCGGTGTCCGCGGGGGCAACGTCGATCGGCGGCCGGCGAACCGCGCCGGCCGGCGATAGATGCAGATAGGAAAAATCCGTCTTGCAGCCCGGACGCCCGGTGGGCTCCGGCACATGCAGACGCAATGGCTCTGACAGGCTCATCGTGTCGTCTCCACGCTCGATTGTGTCTCACGCTGATGGAAACGCGCGGCCGGTTGCCGGCTCACGCGCGGGCTGGCGCACGGATAAGCACGCCAACCTTGGAAATCTATGCCTCGCCGCGCGGGACGTCGATGACCAAGCCGCTCGATTGCGGTGAGCAGATTTGCCATGGGGGGCGAAGGTGGCTGATCGGCGCCGCCGGCGCGATGAATGAAGGCCGCGTGTGCTGCGATGCGTCAACGGCCGGGAGCTGGCGGATCGAGGCCGCACCGATTGCTGCGCATCGATCATGTCGGACGATACGAAGCACGAGACCCCGCGAAATCCGGGGTCTCGGCGGGGCCTCTGTGGGTCCCGGGCGCTTGCGCGCCCGCTTGCCGGTTCGTGCCGGCGCGATGCGTTACGCGTCGGGGCGCGCGATGTCGAAGCGGCTGTCGGGCTTGACGTGCACGTAGGCCGACGGGCCGCCCGCGCGAAGAATGATGCCCGCGCCGAACGTGTCGAAAATGCCGTCCTTCAGCAGGTCGTGGCGAATGTGCACGGCGATGACTTCGCCAAGCACCAGCGTGGCCGGCGTGTCGACGCCGTGGTGATCGCGCAGCGGGATCACGTCGGTCACCTTGCATTCGAAGTTGACGCCGCTTTCCGCGACGCGCGGCACATTGACGAGGTGCGACGGGATCGCGCTCAGGCCGCCGAGTTCGAATTCGTCGACGCCGTACGGCACGGCCGCACAGGTCTGGTTCATCCTGTCGGCGAGATCGCGCGTCGCGAGGTTCCAGACGAACTCGCCGGTCTCCTGCACGTTGCGCAGGCTGTCCTTCGCGGCCGTGCTCGAAAAGCCGATGATCGGCGGACGATAGTTGAATGCGTTGAAGAAGCTGTACGGCGCGAGATTGATCGTGCCGTCGCTGCCGCGGGAAGAGATCCAGCCGATCGGGCGCGGGCCGACGATGGCGTTCAGCGGATCGTGCGGGAGGCCGTGGCCTTGCGACGGTTCGTAATAGTGATGGGTCGAGTCGGTCATGGCGGGTGGTCTTGAGGCGGGCAAACTGCGTTGAAGTCCATCGACCGGCGCGCGTGTGCCGAGGGCGGCAACGGTGTGCGGTGCGATGTGCGCGGCAAGTATCACATGGGGCCGGTTTTGTCGCAGTGAAGGCGCAGTCGCGAGCTACGGTGCAGCGCCGATGCATGCGCCACACCAAATAAAAAACCGCGAGCGCCTCATTCATTTTCGCGCGGTTTTTTCAAATCTTCGTCGAATCGCATTGAAGCGATCGGTGATGCCGCCTGCCAAACTCGACAGGTTCCTGATGGCGAACCACCCCGATCCGTGCCACGCCGACCACGACGTGCACGGTCACGCCCGAATGCATTTCCGTAACCTTCAACAACGTGAAAGCCGTTGAACCCGGCCGGTGGCGGAAAGGGCTCGTCAGCGCAAGTGTCCGCCGAAAAGTCCCAGCAATCCTATGATGATCAGGTAGATCGCAACGATGTAATTCAGCAGGCGCGGTACCACCAGAATCAGAATTCCGGCGATCAGCGAGACCAATGGGCTCAAATTAGTGAATACGTTCATGGCGTTGCCCCTTAACAAGAGATCGCGAAATCGCTGACTGGAGCGCCGCGGACGCGTATTGCACGAACCTGCGCTTCGTAGCCGCTCCCTTTCAACGCTGCACGCGATTCCGTGATGTGCGGGAGATTTTTACCGACGCAGGCAACTTGAACCCCTGGTCGGTTGTCAGTACAACGTTTGTTTGCGTGTCGCAGCGATTTTCGTGCCCGGCTCAGCGCGCGCGGCCCATCCCGCCGGCACGCCGGAATCCGGCAACACCGCTCGTGGTGCGATGCTTGTGCCAGAGCCCGCATGTATTTCAGATTGCGCCGCGAGGACGCGCGTGAGAATGAAGCCCTAGAAATTGCGTGCCAAGCCGACCATGAACATGTCCTGGTCCTTGTCGTTGCCGGTTGCGACACGATTGAAGCGCAAGCTCGCCGCCCAATCATTCGTGACCTGATAACTCACCTGCGCGCTGAGCAACGCGTTGAGTCTCGTTTTGCTCGAGACTTCGTCCCGATCGTGCGAAAGATACGGACCCGCCCCTGCCGAAAGCGTCCACTTGCTCTTGATCGGCGCGACGTACCAGAGTTGCGCTGCCACGCCTCTTCGGCCGGCGACACCATTATTGCCTTCGTAGACGAAGCTCGCGGAATAGGCCCACGCATTGCCAAGCGGCCGCTTGACTTCGACCATATAGCCCTTTTCGATCGGCACTTGAGGACGGTTCGTCTGCGACGTCCCGGCCCAAACGCTAACCTGCGTCTTGCCGTCCGACAACGCGGGGCCAGGATCGCCGCCAAAATCCGAACCGATGCCGAACAGCACCGCGTCGGAATTGAATCCGCCAATCATCTGGACGTGGTTGTACTGCACCTTGACGAAGAAGCGGTCGGGAACGAGGTAATACCGCACCGCTGCCGACGCGCGCACGCCCCAGCGCTTTTCATTGCGCGCCTGGTTGTCGACATGGGTCGTGTCGATGCCGAAATACGGCCCCGCCGACAATTCGAGCGCCACGCGATTACCGATCGGCCAACGAAACGAACCCAGGGCGGCGAAGCCGTCACGGTGGTGATCCGCCGGATGCCCCTCGTTCAGATAGGCGAGGTAGATCGAGAAGTAGTCGTTCAAGACGTCGCCGAAGCCGACTTCGTAGGCACGCCAATGCATATCGCCACCCTCGGTCGCGCGTCCGTCGCCATACACCGCATAAGCATTGATCGTTCTTTCCGATGGCTTGAACGCGGTCGGTGAGTTCGAAGGAGTGTCCTCGGCGTGCGCGTGGCCCGGGCCTGCCAGAATCGCCAGGCCGGCGATCGAGCCAGTGACGACGAAACGTGAATAGACGCGACGGCACTGTCCCATTTGGCCTCCCCACGCGAGCTGAACCCGGATGCTGGACGACGGCTGACCGAACTTCATGCGAATCGAATCTGGTACTCAACGGGGCCGCCAGCACTCCGGGAGCGACAAGAACCAGTGTGCGTTGAGGCATCGGTGAAAGGCATTGGGGGTATCGCCTACCAAGGTGGCCACGAATGTCGCCCATACCGCTGAACAAACCCCCGCATACCCCGGGATGGCAAACGCACCCGACGGAACGCCGTGAAAACAAAAAACCCGCGAGAGAGGCTTGTTTCTCGCGGGTCTTTGGAACTTCGTGGAATCACACGGAAGCGGTTTTGGTGCCGGGGACCGGACTTGAACCGGCAAGCCAATTAAGGCGGCGGATTTTCGTCACACTGCTTCTTTCGAAGCCGGCATCGTGGAAACGACGCCGTTCGTGCGCTGGACTATGCCTTCACCGTCGCGCGCGGGCGTGATCGCCGCCCGTGCGCCTTAGGCGCCCCCCGTCTAGTCTCTACACCTTCCTCGCTGCAATCTCACCGCGAGGCTTGGCTCGGCGTTGCCTCGATGCGCGCATCAGGGGTTTCGCCGAATTTGAAGGGTTCTGCACCGACCGTTTCCGGTCGGGCACTCAATCGTTTAAGTCCGCTATGTTTACCAATTTCATCACCCCGGCAAAAGGGCGGACGCGATTCTACCATTGCTTCGCGCATGCGTTCCCTGATTCACGCGCGGTGCATCGCCGCAGCATGCTTGCCTTCACCATCCGCAGCGGAATTGATACGCGTTCGTTGATCTCGACGCGACACCGCCATCGATTTCGTACCGCACCGCAGCATCCCCCGATACAATCAGTGGGCCCGCTCGCCGGGCGCCAGACGTCCGATGTTTGTATCGTATTTTTTACGAAACAGATGTCTGGTGAGTCATCGCGAAGTCACAAACATTATCGATAATCCTCCGGACGAAAACGTTTACATCGCGCAATTTCATGACCCCGACCATCAAGGATGTCGCCGCGCTCGCCGGCTTTTCGATCGCCACCGTCTCGCGTGCGATCAACGCGCCGCATACCGTCAGCCCCGCCACGCTGACGACGATCCGCACCGCCATCGACACGCTGCAGTTCCGCCCGAGCCCGCTCGGCCGGCAGTTGCGCGGCGAGCGCACACGCCTTGTCGGCGTCGTCGTGCCGACGCTGTCGAACCCGGTGTTCGCCGACTGCCTGCAGGGCATCGACGAACTGGCGACCGCCGCCGGCTTCAAGCTGATCCTGATGACGACCGAATACGACGCGGCACGCGAGCGCCATGCGATCGAGACGCTACGCGAGCAACGCGTCGAAGGACTGATCCTGACGGTCGCCGACGCGGACACGCATCCGCTGCTCGACATGCTCGACAGCGACGGCCCGCACTATGTGCTGATGCACAACGACACGCAACGCCGCCCGTCGGTGTCGGTCGACAACCGCCGCGCCGCTTACGACGGCGTCCGTCTGCTGACCGCGCGCGGCCATCGCCGCGTGCTGATGCTGGCCGGCTCGCTCGCCGCGTCTGACCGCGCGCGCCAGCGTCATCTCGGCTACGCGCAAGCGCTCGAGGAAGCCGGCGTCGCGACATTGCCGCCGGTCGAAGTCGACTTCAACGCGGCCGAGCTGCCCGACGCGGTGCTCGCCCACCTCACCGCGCAAGCCACGCGCCCGACCGCCCTGTTCTGCAGCAACGACCTGCTCGCGATGGTCGTGATGCGCGGCCTGCGCCGCGCGGGCTTCTCGATTCCCGACGACCTGTCGGTGCTCGGCTTCGACGGCATCGCGATCGGCGAGCTGCTCGCCCCGCCGCTCGCCAGCGTCGCGACGCCGAACCAGGACATCGGCCGTCATGCATGGCGACGCCTCGTCGAATGCATCGGCGGCGCGACGATCGAGCGCACGTCGCTGATCCTGCCGCACACGGTGCGCGACGGCGCGACGGTCGCGCCGCCGGCCGCCAACCTGCAGTTGCACGAAGCCTGAATGCGTGTGCCGCGCGAGCGCGCGCGGCCCACTACCCTTACCCCGCCCGGAGACCCGCCGTGTCCTTTCGCCTGACCTCGCTGCTGCGCGTGCTCGCCGCGCCCGTCGCCTGCGCCGCCCTCGTCGCGTTCGCGCCAGCCGCCCATGCCGACGAATCCGCGATCTGCTACAACTGCCCGCCCGAATGGGCCGACTGGGCCGCGCAAATCGCGGCGATCAAGCAGAAAACCGGGATCCGCGTGCCGTTCGACAACAAGAACTCGGGCCAGGCAATCGCGCAGTTGATCGCCGAACAGAAGAGCCCGGTCGCCGACGTCGTCTATCTCGGCGTGTCGTCGGCGTTCCAGGCGAAGGACAAGGGCGTGATCGCGCCGTACAAGCCCGCGCACTGGAACGACATTCCCGCGAACCTGAAGGATCCGCAAGGCTACTGGTTCGCGATCCACTCGGGCACGCTCGGCTTCTTCGTGAACAAGGACGCGCTCGACGGCAAGCCGGTGCCGCGCTCGTGGGCCGATCTGCTGAAGCCCGAATACAAGGGCATGGTCGGCTACCTCGATCCGTCGAGCGCGTTCGTCGGCTATGCGAGTGCGGTCGCCGTGAACCAGGCGCTCGGCGGCAGCCTCGATAACTTCAAGCCGGCGCTCGACTGGTTCCGCAAGCTGAAGGCGAACGCGCCGATCGTGCCGAAGCAGACCGCGTATGCGCGCGTGCTGTCCGGCGAGATTCCGATCCTGCTCGACTACGACTTCGACGCATATCGCGCGAAGTACAAGGATCACGCGAACGTCGAGTTCGTGATTCCGCAGGAAGGCACGATCGCGGTGCCGTACGTGATGAGCCTCGTGAAGGGCGCGCCGCACGACGCGAACGGCAAGAAGGTGCTCGACTTCGTGCTGTCGGACGAAGGCCAGAAACTGTGGGCCAACGCGTATCTGCGTCCGGTGCGCGCCCAGACGCTCGGCGCCGACGTCGCCGCGAAGTTCCTGCCGGCGAGCGAATACGCACGCGCGAAACCGGTCGACTTCGGCAAGATGGCGGCCGGCCAGCAGGCGTTCGGCCTGCAATACCTGCAGGCGACGCAGTAAGCGGCCGGAACCACGCGATGCTCGATCTGACTTTCCCGCTGCGCTGGCGCGTCGCACTCGTCGCGCCGGCGCTCGCGGTGTTCGCCGCGTTCTGGCTGCTGCCGATGGCGGCGCTCGTGCACGTGTCCGCCGACGGCGCGTTCTTCACGCAATACGCGGCGCTGCTCGGCAATGCGCGCTACATGAAGAGCCTCAGCGAAACGGTTGCGTTGTCGGCCGGCGTCACGCTCGCGACGCTCGCGCTGTCGACGATCTCGGGCCTGCTGCTCGCGCGCCGCGAATTCGCGGGCAAGCGCGTGCTGCTCGCGCTGCTCACGTTTCCGCTCGCGTTCCCGGGCGTCGTGGTCGGCTTCATGGTGATCATGCTCGCCGGGCGGCAGGGGCTGGTCGGCATGCTGTCCGCGAAGCTGACCGGCGACAAGTGGGTGTTCGCGTATTCGGTTGCCGGGCTGTTCGTCGGCTACCTGTACTTCTCGATTCCGCGCGTGATCGTCACCGTGATCGCGGCCGCGTCGAAGCTCGATGCGTCGCTCGAGGAAGCCGCGCGCTCGCTCGGCGCGTCGCCGTGGCGCATCTTCATCGACATCGTGCTGCCGGCGCTCGCACCGGGCCTGATCGCGGCCGGCGCGATCTGCTTCGCGACCGCGATGGGCGCGTTCGGCACCGCGTTTACGCTCGCCACCGACCTGAACGTGCTGCCGATGACGATCTACACCGAGTTCACGTTGAACGCGAACATCGCGACGGCGGCCGGCCTGTCGATCGTGCTCGGCATCGTCACGTGGGTCGTGCTCGCGCTCGCGCGCCGGTTCACCGGCCATACCGCCGCCGCCGCGGCCTGAGGATTCCTTCATGCAATCGCTTTCCGGTTCGTCCGCGCCGTCGCCGGCGCCCGCTCCGTCGCATGCGAACGGCGTCGCACGACGCGCGCCGCGCGTCACGGGCGCGCGCGCGATCGCCGCGCTGCAATGGAGCGTCACGCTGCTGCTGTGCGCGTTCCTGATCGTGCCCGTCGTGATGTCGGTGCTCGCGGGCCTCACCGTCAACTATTTCCGCGGGCTGTCGAGCGGCCTCACGCTGCGCTGGCTCGAACAGGTGTGGCAGCAATACCAGGGCTCGGTCGCGCTGTCGCTCGGCGTCGCGTTCGCGACGCTTGCGATCGTGCTCGCCATCGGCGTGCCGGCCGGCTATGCGCTCGCGCGCAGCAAGAGCCGCGTCGCCCGCGCGATCGAGGAAGCGCTGGTGCTGCCGGTCGCGCTGCCGGGCCTCGCGTCGGCGCTCGCGCTGCTGGTCGTGTACGGCGGCTTCACCGCATTCCGGATGAGCCTGTGGTTCATCGTCGTCGGCCACGTCGTGTTCACGCTGCCGTTCATGGTGCGCGCGGTCGCGGCCGTCGCGGCGGGTGCCGACCTGCGCACGCTCGAGGAAGGCGCGGCGAGCCTCGGCGCGTCGTTCGTCACGCGCTTCGTCACGATCGTGCTGCCGAACCTGCGCCCCGGCATCGTCGCGGGCGCGCTCGCGGTGCTCACGCTGTCGATCGGCGAATTCAACCTGACGTGGATGCTGCACACGCCCGACACGAAGACGCTGCCCGTCGGACTCGCCGATACCTATGCGTCGCTGCGGCTCGAAGTCGGCAGCGCCTACACGATCGTGTTCCTGCTGATGACGCTGCCGCTCCTCGTCGCGATGCAGTGGCTCGGCGTCGATCCGTCCGGCACGCGCGCGCTGAAGCGCCGCCCGCGCTGACCCTGTGCTGACTTTACCGATCCCATGAAACTCGATTCCACGCCCATCACCCTGACCCGCTGCGCGAAGACGTTCCGCGGCACGCGCGTGCTCGAACCGCTCGACCTGTCGATCGGCGCGGGCGAGACGCTCGTGCTGCTCGGCCCGTCGGGCTGCGGCAAGACGACGACGCTGCGCCTGATCGCCGGCCTCGACACGCCGGACGCCGGCGGCACGATCGCATTCGGCGGCGACGACGTGACCCGGCTTCCGATCGAGCGCCGCCAGGTCGGCATGGTGTTCCAGAACTACGCGCTGTTTCCGAACCTGACGGTGCGCGGCAACGTCGGCTATGGACTGAAGATTCGCAAGACCGAGCCGCGCGCGCTGCGCGAACGCGTCGACGAATTGCTCGCGATGATGCGGCTCGACGCGCACGCGGACAAACCGGTCGATCAGCTGTCGGGCGGCCAGCGCCAGCGTGTCGCGCTGGCGCGCGCGCTCGCGGTGCGCCCGCGCGTGCTGCTGCTCGACGAACCGCTGACCGCGCTCGACGCGAAGCTGCGCGACGTGCTGCGACGCGAGATGAATGCGCTGTTGCGCGAGCTCGGCGTGACGACCGTGTACGTGACGCACGACCAGGCCGAGGCGATGGAGCTCGGCGACCGGATCGTCGTGATGGGCGCGGGCCGCATCGAGCAGATCGGCACGCCGCGCGACATCTACTACCGGCCGGCGAACCGCACGGTCGCGCAGTTCATCGGCACGCTGAACCGGCTTGCGGGACAATGGCGTGACGGCGCGCTCGTGACGACGGGTGGCGCGATCGTCACGCCGCACGCCGCCGACGAGTGGTTCTTCCGCCCGGAAGACGCGCAGCTCGCCGATCCCGCGCATGCGCCGCTGCGCGGTGCGATCGGCGCGTGCGCGTTTCTCGGCGAGCGCACGCGGCTCACGATCGAGCATGCGGCGCCCGACGCGCTCGTGATCGACGTGCCGGGCCGCATCGAGCTCGCACGCGGCACGGCGGTCGGCATCGCGATCGCGGCGGAAGGCCTGATCGCGCTCGCCGCGTAACGGCGCCCCACGATAACCAGACATTCCGAGGAACGACGATGCTGCTTGCTCAAATCAGCGATCTCCACATCAAGCGTCCGGGCCAGCTCGCGTACCGGCGCGTCGACACGGCCGCCGCGCTTGCGCGCTGCATCGCGAAGCTGAACGCGCTGGTGCCGCGCCCCGACGCGGTGCTCGTCACGGGCGACCTGACCGATTTCGGCCACGACGACGAATATCGCCATCTGCGCGACCTGCTCGCGCCGCTCGAGATTCCGTATTACCTGATGGTCGGCAATCACGACGATCGCGCCGGGCTGCGCCGCGCGTTCGCCGATCGCCCCGAATGGCAGGACGGCGAGTTCGTGCAATACGCGCTCGACGTCGGCGCGGTGCGCGTGCTCGCGCTCGACTCGCAGGTGCCCGGCGCGAGCCACGGCGACCTGTGCGACGCGCGCCTTGCGTGGCTCGCCGCTCAGCTCGACGCCGCGCGCGACCGGCCGGTGATCGTCGCGCTGCATCATCCGCCGTTCGTGTCCGGAATCCGGCACATGGATGCGCTGCGCCTCGCGCCCGACGCCGCCGCGAAGCTCGATGCGCTGCTGCGCGGCTATCCGAACGTCGAACGCGTGTTGTGCGGCCACGTGCACCGGACGATGTTCACGCGCTTCGGCGGCACGCTCGCGTCTGCCGTGCCGGCGCCCGCGCATCAGGTTGCGTTCGACCTGCGCGCGGACGGGCCGTCGGCGTTCCGGCTCGAACCGCCCGCGTTCGCGGTGCACGTCCATACGCCGGAGACGGGGATGATGTCCCATCACGTGTACGTGGACGAAGGCGACGGGCCTTATCCGTTCTATGAACCGAGCGGGGAACTGGTCGACTGACGACGCACATCGCGCGCGCATGACCGGCGGCGGCCCGTCGGAGCCCGTTGCGGCCGAGCGGCGCCGATAGCGGCCCGTCGAGCCGCGCTCACGCGGGCCGCTTGACCGCTTGACCGCTTGACCGCCTGGCCGCTTGGCCGCTTGGCCGCTTGGCCGCTTGGCCGCTTGGCCGCTTGGCCGCTTGGCCGCTTGGCCGCTTGGCC
>NZ_JAWRYD010000159.1:0-333 GCF_046534765.1 Burkholderia sp. SIMBA_062 | reverse complement strand
CTCATTGCGTGGCACCTTGCGATTGGTACGGCACTCATTGCGGCCATGGCTGTACGGGTCGTCTGGCGCGTCACGCACAGGCCACCTCCGGGCACACTGCCGCCGCTGCTGGCCACCGTTTCTCGCTCCACGCACTTCCTGCTTTATGCCGCGCTGATTGCGGTTCCGCTGCTTGGCTGGGCCAACGCATCGTCACGAGGGTGGAAAGAGACGGTCTTCGGCGCACTACCGTTGCCAGCGCTCGTGCCCACCGGATCAACCGCCGGACATGCGATGGGAGACATCCATGGCGCGCTCGCCTGGGCGCTGCTGGTGCTGATCGGCGTGCATGTC
>NZ_JAWRYD010000045.1:0-47936 GCF_046534765.1 Burkholderia sp. SIMBA_062 | reverse complement strand
GAACCGCCCGGTGCGGACCCGCATGCCGGGTGGTGTGGGAGGGGACCGGTCAGGTTACTGACCGCCCCTATCCCGATCCATGGCGCTCAGGCGCGGGCGGCCGACACGACGCCGTAGATCTCCGTGTCCTCTTCCTCGCGCAGCTCGCGCACCAGCTGGTGGGCTTCACGACGCGACGCGACGGCCGGCGGCGAGCCCTTGAGCGGCTGGCGCGCGGTTTCGGCGAGCGCGACGACCGACACGATGCCGATCACGGCGGCGCCCATCATGTAGTACGCGGGCATCATCAGGTTGTGGGTCACGTCGACGAGCCACGCGGTGACGAGCGGCGTCGTGCCGCCGAACAGCGACACCGACACGTTGAAGCCGATCGCGAGCGCGCCGTAGCGGATCTCGGTCGGGAACAGCGCCGGCAGGGCCGACGGCATCACGCCGGTGAAGCACGACAGCAGCACGCCGAGGATCAGCAGGCCGCTGAACACCGACGCGGTGGTGCCCGCATGGATCAGCATCATCGACGGGATCGACAGCACGAGCAGGCCGACGCAGCCGGCCAGCATCACGGGCTTGCGGCCGATCTTGTCCGACAGGCGGCCGGCGGCGAGCGTCAGCGGCATCATCAGCACCATCACGATCAGCACCAGCACGAGGCTGTGCGATTCGTCGAAGTGCAGCGTCGACGACATGAAGCTCGGCAGGTACGACAGCACCATGTAGTCGGTCACGTTGAAGATCAGCACGAGGCCGACGCAGAGCAGCAGCGCGCGCCAGTTGCGCAGCAGCGTGTCGCGAAAGCGTGTCTTCGGCACGGCCTTGTCCTGCGCTTCGCGCTCTTCGGCCTGGCGCTTGAACGCCGGCGTTTCCTCGAGCTTCATGCGGATGTACAGGCCGATCAGGCCGAGCGGGCCCGCGATCAGGAACGGCACACGCCAGCCCCACGACAGCAGCGCTTCCTGCGACAGCGACGCGGTGAGCAGCGCGACCACGCCGGCCCCCATCACATAGCCGATCAGCGTGCCGAACTCGAGGAAGCTGCCCATGAAGCCGCGGCGCTTGTCGGTCGAGAACTCGGCGATGAAGGTGGCGGCGCCGCCGTATTCGCCGCCGGTCGAGAAGCCCTGCACGAGGCGGGCGACGAGCAGCAGCACGGGCGCCATGATGCCGATCGACGCGTAGCTGGGGATCAGGCCGATCGCGAAGGTGCCGACGGCCATCATGATCATCGTGGCGGCGAGCACGCGCTGGCGGCCGATGCGGTCGCCGAGCGGGCCGAACACCATGCCGCCGAGCGGGCGCACGAGGAACGCGGCCGCGAACGTGCCGAAGGTCGCGAGCAACTGCGCGGACGGGCTGCTGGACGGGAAGAACACCTTGCCGAGCGTGACGGCGATATAGCTGTAGACGCCGAAGTCGAACCATTCCATCGCATTGCCGATGGCCATTGCGCTGACGGCGCGTTTGAGCAGGCTCTGGTCGACGACGGTAATGTCGTCCGCGGCGAGCGGGGCCTCGGACGACGGGGAGGAAGAGGCAGCGGTCGGGCTGACGTGTGTTGCGGTCAAGGTCATGCACTCCTTTGACTGCGCCGGAACGGCTGGGCCGTCCGACACGGTTTGCCGGCGAGCGCGATGTCGTGTGCTGCGCGTCGGGGCAAGCCTTTAAGCGCTTACTGCACAGTGGGCGGTAAGAGGCCGTAAGGGATTGCTTCGACGCGGGCCCGAGGGGCCGTCGCGACGGTGCGCTCATGAAGAATGGGCCGCGTGATGCGAGCGGCGGATGCCGGTGCGGACGGGGTCCGGCGTTCCGGCAACTGCCCCGGAGGGGCAACGAAACGAGAAAAGCGGGCCTGTCGGGCGGGCTTTCCTGTGGATGCAATTCCGGTCGAAGCGCCGGCCCGCAACGCGCGGGCGGACTTCTCTCGAAATCGAATAGACAGAGATTGAATGTTGAAACAGGCGACATGATAGCACGATGGCAGACGATCGTGCAAATTGCCCTGAATCCCCCGTGGGGCGGGGGTTCCCGCCCGCTCGGCTCCGGTATGATCGGCGGCGCGCGGCGGGGTCGCGCGGCCCGCCGGGCGACGGGCGAATTCACGAGGAACCGGATGACCGAATTGATGAAGATCGCGGCGCTGTTCGCCGTCACTGCGCTGGCCGAAATCGTGGGCTGCTACCTGCCGTGGCTCGTGCTGAAGGGCGGGCGGCCCGTATGGCTGCTGGTGCCGGCCGCGCTGTCGCTCGCGCTGTTCGCGTGGCTGCTGACGCTGCACCCGAGCGCCGCGGGGCGCACGTACGCGGCGTACGGCGGCGTGTATATCGCGGTGGCGCTGATCTGGCTGCGGGTGGTCGACGGCGTCGTGCTGACCCGCTGGGATGCGGCGGGCGCGATGCTCGCGCTCGGCGGGATGGCCGTCATCGCGCTGCAGCCGCGCGCGTAAGCGCGGCTGCAGGCGGGACGTTCGAGACTTGCGTAACTCGCGTGAGTCGCGGGACGCCGCGTCAGGCGGCTTCGGCGGCGGCCACGTCGGCGGACGTGCGCCACACGCAGGTGCCTTTGACCGACTTGTCGAGCTCGTCGAGCTGGGTCTGGTGGGCGGCGAGCTCGTCGTCGCTCGCCGCGAGAACCGGCAGGGTGAGCGACGCGAGCGACACGCGCTGGCCGTTCGCCGCGCCACCGTCGGCGCCTGCGTCGTCGAGCATGTCGATCACGAGGCTGTCCTGGCCGCGCGTCATCGCCAGATAGACCTCGGCGAGCAACTCCGAGTCGAGCAGTGCGCCGTGCAGCGTACGGTGCGCGTTGCTGATGCCGAACCGGTCGCACAGCGCGTCGAGCGAATTGCGCTTGCCGGGGAACATCTGCTTGGCCTGCACGAGCGTGTCGATCACGCCGCCGCAATGCTCGGTGAACGGCGGCAGGTCGAGCCGCGCGAATTCGGCGTCGAGGAACCCGAGATCGAACGGCGCGTTGTGGATGATCAGCTCGGCGTCTTTCACGAAGTCGCGAATCTGGTCGACGACTTCCGCGAACTTCGGCTTGTCGCTCAGGAACTCGGTGGTGAGGCCGTGCACGGCCAGTGCGCCCGGATCGCTGTCGCGCTCGGGGTTCACGTAGATGTGCAGGTTGTTGCCGGTGAGCCGCCGGTTCAGCAGCTCGACGCAGCCGATTTCGATCAGGCGGTCGCCTGTGCGGGGGTTCAGGCCGGTGGTTTCGGTATCGAGAATGATCTGGCGCATGTCGGATAAATCGGGAAAGACAATAGGGTGGCCTGGATTCAGGCCACGAGCGATTCGACGCCGCGATTCGCGAGCGCGTCCGCACGTTCGTTTTCGGGATGGCCGGCGTGGCCCTTCACCCAGCGCCACTCGATCTCGTGTTGTGCGACGAGCGCGTCGAGCCGCTTCCACAGGTCGGCGTTCTTCACCGGGGTCTTCGCCGCGGTGACCCAGCCTTTTTTCTTCCAGCCGTGGATCCACGCGCTGATGCCTTTCTGCACGTACTGCGAGTCGGTATGGACGATCACGCGGCACGGCCGCTTGAGCGCCTCGAGCGCGCCGATCACGCCCATCAGTTCCATGCGGTTGTTGGTGGTGTTGGGCTCGCCGCCGAACAGCTCTTTTTCGCGGTCGCCGTAGCGCAGCAGTGCGCCCCAGCCGCCAGGGCCGGGGTTGCCCTTGCAGGCGCCGTCGGTATAAATGTCGATGGTGTCGGTGGTCATGAGTGTTCTTGATGGGTGGTCGGGGTGGCCGCCGGCGTCAGGCCCGGCGCGAGCACGGGCTTTTTCATCTTGATCTGGCCGACGAGGCGCATGCCGCGCACGCGCTTGACGGCCGTGACCATGTAGACGGCGCCGAAGATTGGCCACCAGCGGTCGCCGGCGGCTTCCATGAAGCCGTAGCGGGCAAGCCATTTGTCGGTGACGAGCGGCGGCCGGTAGCAGCCGAAGCGGCCGCGCTCGAGATCGAAGCCGAGCAGCTTGATCCAGTCCTTGAGCCGGATGAACGCGATCTGGTCGCGCGCGGCCGGCACGAACGGGCGGTTTGCCATGCGCCCGAACGATTGCCGCATGCCCCACAGGCTCAGCGAATTGAAGCCGGTGATCACGAGCTGGCCTTCCGGCATCAGCACGCGTTCGGCCTCGCGCAGCAGGCGGTGAGGGTCCGACGTGAATTCGAGCGTGTGCGGCATCACGATCAGGTCGACGCTCTGCGACTCGAACGGCAGGTCGAGCAGGTCGCACCACGTCGTGCTGCGATCGGCAGGCGCGTGTTCGGGCCCACGTGCCTCGCGCGCCCACGGATACTGGTAGGGCGCGCTCGCGCCGCTTGCCGGATCGAGCACGAGGCCGCGATACGGCATGCGGTTCTCGCGCAGCGCATCGAGCTGCGGCAGGCCGAGCTGGAGCGCGTGAAACCCGAACACGTCGGACACGATCCGGTCGAGCTGCGCCTGCTCCCAGCCCAGCACGTAGCGGCCGGGCGGCGAGTCGGTCCAGGCGGGCCAGTCTATAATTTGTGGATCGGACATAACGTTGGTTGCGCGCCCATGAACGAGCTGGAATACGTGCCGGTGCCGGCATTCGAAGACAACTACATCTGGCTCGTGTCGGACGGCCGCGATGCGATCGCCGTCGATCCGGGTGAAGCCGCGCCGGTACGCCGTGTTCTTGCGGAACGCGGCTGGCGGTTGACCGCTATTTTACTCACGCACCACCACGCCGACCATGTCGGCGGTGTCGCCGCACTGCGCGATGGCCAACCGGACGATGCGCCGCTCGTCGTTTACGGCCCGGCAGCCGAGGCGATCGGCGTGGTTACGCGGCCGCTCGCGGGCGGCGATCGCGTGACGCTCGACGCACCGGCGCTCGCGTTCGACGTGCTCGACGTGCCCGGTCATACGCGCGGCCACATCGCGTATTTTCAGGCGGCCGGCGTAGGCGCGGCCGGCGCAGGCAAGGCCGGCCAAGGCGCGGCCACGCCGCACGTGTTCTGCGGCGACACGCTGTTCTCGTGCGGCTGCGGCCGCCTGTTCGAAGGCACGCCGGCGCAGATGCTCGCGTCGCTCGACGCGCTCGCGGCGCTGCCCGGCGACACGCGCGTGCATTGCGCACACGAATACACGCTGTCGAACATCCGCTTCGCGCTCGCCTGCGAACCGGGCAATGCGGCGCTCGCCGCGTGGCGCGACGACGCGCAGGCGCTGCGCGCGCGCGGGGCGCCGACGCTGCCCACCACGATCGCGCACGAACGTGCCGTCAACCCGTTCATGCGCGCGGACAGCACGGCCATCCATGCCACGCTCGAGGCCGAGTTGCACGAAAGGGTGCCGGATCGTCTCGCGGCATTCACGCTGATGCGCGAGTGGAAAAATCGTTTCCGATGACGCATTCCGGAGGACTCCAAACCTCAGGTGGCGCCTGTAAAAATTGCTCCAAATGTAGGATTTCGCTGAGTTTTCGGTGTTTTTATTGACGTGAAGCACGCACTTCCGTAGTATCGCCTGCAATTTCCAGCCGTCGGAAGCCGAGATTTTCATGCGACTTATATTGAGTGCGATGGTGGTCCTGCTACTCGCCGCTTGTGCGAGCCAGGCTCCTGTCGCCAACAACGCCGCCGATTCGCAGGCGACGTCCAACTACCTCCGTAAATCAGCCACCGCCAAAGAAACTGTCGACGTCGACAAGCAATCCGTCGGCGACCTGACCAGTGCGGACTCCGATCTCTGGGGCCGCATCCGTCGCGGCTTCCAGATGCCCGACCTGCAGAGCGACCTCGTCGACATGCAGACAACGTGGTACACGCAGCGTCCCGATTACGTGCAGCGCATGACCGAGCGCTCGCAGAAGTACCTGTATCACATCGTCGAGGAACTCGAGGCGCGCCACATGCCGACCGAGCTCGCGCTGCTGCCGTTCATCGAATCCGCGTTCAACCCGCAGGCGCTGTCGGTCGCGAAGGCGGCCGGCATGTGGCAGTTCATGCCGGGCACGGGCCGCACGTACAACCTGAAGCGCAACATGTGGCAGGACGAGCGTCGCGACGTGCTCGCGTCGACGAGCGCCGCGCTCGACTACCTGTCGCGCCTGCATGACATGTTCGGCGACTGGTATCTGGCGCTGGCCGCCTACAACTGGGGCGAGGGCAACGTGCAGCGCGCGATCGCGCGCAACCAGGCGGCCGGCCTGCCGACCGACTACCAGAGCCTGCGGATGCCGAACGAGACGCGCAACTACGTGCCGAAGCTGCAGGCGGTGAAGAACATCATCGCGAATCCGCAGCAGTATGGCCTCGCGCTTCCGGACATCCCGAACCACCCGTATTTCGTGACGGTCACGACGTCGCGCGACATCGACGTGGCGGTGGCCGCGAAGCTCGCGAACCTGTCGCTCGACGAATTCCGCTCGCTGAACCCGTCGTTCTCGAAGCCGGTGATCCTCGGCGCGACCGAGCCGCAGATCCTGCTGCCGTTCGACAACGCGGCGGCGTTCGAGAAGAACCTGAAGGCGCACAACGGCCAACTGTCGTCGTGGACCACCTACACGGTCAGCGAGCGCGCGCGCCCGGCCGCGATCGCCGAGAAGATCGGTGTCGACGCCGATACGCTGATGTCGATCAACAAGATTCCGGCCGGCATGCGCCTGAAGCCCGGTTCGACGATCGTCGTGCCGCGCGGCGACGATGACGACGAGGACATCAGCGCGGACGTCGCGGAAAATGGCGCGCTCGCGATGGAGCCCGACGTGCCCGACACGCGCAAGATGCTGATCCGCGTGCGCCGCAAGCAGTCGATGGCCGCGCTCGCCGGCCGCTACGGCGTGTCGGTCGGCCAGCTGAAGGCATGGAACCGGACGCACCGCGAGATGGTGATGCCGGGCCAGGCGCTCGTGCTGCACGTGCCGGTCGGCCGTGCGGTGCCCGCCGAGCCCGGTCCCGAGCGGATTGCGACGTCGGCGGCCGGCGCGCATATCGAGCGCGCGAGCCTGTCCGTCGGCGGCAAGTCGCGTGGCGCGAAGCACGTCGCCGCGAAGCCGGCGGCCCGCGCGGCGAAGGCGGCTCCCGCGAGGGCGGCCCCCGCGAAGGCGGCGCCGGCCAAGGCTGCTGCCAGCAAGGGCAAGAAGAAGTAACGCGGTCGCGATCGCCACGCGGCGGCCCGTCCGGGCCGCGCGATTGCGTTATCATCCGACGAAACGCGAGGCAACGCCGTCACCGAGGTGACGGCGTTTTTCATTTGTGCGGCAGCCGGGCCGCCGTTGCGCTGGGCCGGGAATAACAAGGAGAGGCGATGTCATCGGTGCAGGCGAGGGTGCTCGCGCTGTTTGCGATCGGGTATTTCGTGTCGTATGTGTTCCGCGGCGTCAATCTCGGCTTCGCGCCGTTCGTCACGCACGAGCTCGGGCTGTCGGCCGCCGATCTCGGCTTGCTCACCAGCCTCTATTTCCTCGGCTTCGCCGGCGCGCAGATTCCCGCCGGCGTGCTGCTCGACCATTTCGGCCCGCGCCGCGTGACAGCCGGGATGCTGCTGTTCGCGGCGGCGGGCGCCGCGGTGTTCGGCGTCGCGCAGGACCTCGGCACGATGATGGTCGGCCGGCTCCTGATCGGCGTCGGCGTATCGGTGTGCCTCGGTGCGGCGTTCAAGGCGCTCGCGCAGCATTTTCCGGTGGGCCGGTTGCCGCTCCTCAACGGTCTCGTGATGGCGGTCGGCGGCCTCGGCGGGGTCGCGGTCGGCTCGCCGCTGACCTGGCTGCTCGGGCTCGTGAGCTGGCGCGCGGTCTGTGGCGGCCTCGCGGTGCTGACGATCGTCGTCGCCGCCGCGATCGGCTTCGGCGCGCCGGAAGCCGAACGGCCACGCCATCAGGGCGGGCTCGTCAGCCAGTTCAAGGGCACCTGGCACATCCTGAGCAGCCGTGCGTTCTGGAAGCTCTCGTCGTTCTCGGTCGTCACGCAGGGCGTGTTCTATGCGATGCAGTCGCTGTGGGTCGGGCCGTACCTGCGCGATGTCGCGGGGTTCGATGCGCAGCACGCCGCGCGGCTCGTGTCGGTGCTCGGGTTCGCGATGATGGCCGGCTGCGTCGGCTTCGGCGCGGCGGCGCGCGTGCTCGAGCGGCGCGGGGTGTCCGTCCAGGCGTTTTGCGGCGTCGGCATGGCGCTGTTCGTCGCGACGCAAGCCGCGATCGTCGCGCGCGTGCCGCTGCCGCCGGCCGTACTGTGGGCCGCGTACGGGATGTTCGGCGGCGTCGGGATCCTGACCTACGCGGTGCTGGCCCGCCATTTCCCGGCTCATCTGATCGGCCGTGCGAACACGACGCTCACGCTCGTGATCTTCGTGCTGATCTTTGCGTTCCAGATCGGCAGTGGCGCGGTGCTGTCGCATTGGCCGGCGATCGACGGCCGTTACCCGGCCGCCGCGCACGTCGCCGCGTGGGGCGCGCTGCTCGCGTTGCAACTCGCGAGCGCGGTCTGGTACGCGTGGCCCGAGCGCGGCGCTGGCAAGCAGGGTGATCCGGCGGTACGCTGACGGGTAGGGCGGCCTGCGCAAACGGGGCCGCAGCAGCGCGCGCGATGCGCGGTCCCCGCGGCCGTCGGGCGCGCCGCATGCATGATCGGACGGCCATATCCATTGAAGATAGGGCCATTTTCGGGCTATAATTTGAAAGTTTGTGCTGATCAACCTCGCACCCTAGCGCCTACCTCACTCATCCCGTTCATCCGCCGCACGCCGCCTGTCGGGCGATGCCGCGAAGCCTCGTGCGCCACGCGCCGGGTTCGCGTCTCGACAACGCAGGTCGCGTCCAGCTAGCGACTCCGCGCGCCTACGCAGCGCGGCGCTCGCGCGGCAGGGTAAACAGGTCGGCAGCAGGGTGTTCCCCAAGGAGCCTCCCGTGTTGCCGTCTTTTTCTCCCGCCTTGCTTGCACTCGCCGACGGCACGGTCTTTCGTGGTTATTCGATCGGGGCCGAAGGCCATACGATCGGTGAAGTCGTGTTCAACACCGCGATTACCGGCTATCAGGAAATCCTGACCGATCCGAGCTACGCGCGTCAGATCGTCACGCTCACCTACCCGCATATCGGCAACGTCGGCGTCAACGCCGAAGACGTCGAAGCCACGAAAGTCCATGCCGCCGGCCTGATCATCCGTGATCTGCCCACGCTCGCATCGAACTTCCGCATGGACCGCACGCTCGGCGACTATCTGCGCGACGAAGGCGTCGTCGCGATCGCCGGCATCGATACCCGCAAGCTGACCCGTATCCTGCGCGACAAGGGCGCGCAGAACGGCTGCATCCTGGCTGGTTCGGACGACGAGGCAAAAGCGATCGAGCTCGCGCGCTCGTTCCCGGGCCTCGCCGGCATGGATCTCGCGAAGGTCGTGTCGACCACGAAGCCGTTCGAGTGGAAGCAGACCGAATGGCGCCTCGAAGGCGGCTACGGGATGCAGGAATCGCCGAAGTACCGCGTCGTCGCGTACGACTTCGGCGTCAAGTACAACATCCTGCGCATGCTCGCCGAGCGCGGCTGCCAGGTGACGGTGCTGCCGGCGCAGGCCAGCGCGGCCGACGCGCTCGCGCTGAATCCGGACGGCATCTTCCTGTCGAACGGCCCCGGCGACCCGGAGCCGTGCGACTACGCGATCGCGGCCACGAAGGAATTCATCGAGCGCGGCGTGCCGACCTTCGGCATCTGCCTCGGCCACCAGATCATGGGCCTCGCGGTCGGCGCCAAGACGCTGAAGATGAAGACGGGCCACCACGGCGCGAACCATCCGGTGAAGGATCTCGGCGACGGCCGCGTGGTCATCACGTCGCAGAACCACGGCTTCGCGGTCGACGCGGATTCGCTGCCGGCCAACGCGCGCGTGACGCACGTGTCGCTGTTCGACGGCACGCTGCAGGGCTTCGAGCTGACCGACAAGCCGGCGTTCTGCTTCCAGGGCCACCCGGAAGCGTCGCCCGGCCCGCACGACATCGGCTATCTGTTCGACCGTTTCACCGCCCTGATGGACGCGGCGCAGCAGCGCAACGCCTGACGCCACTGAAGCAACCGAAGAACGGGAGATTCGCATCATGTTCGGCCACGCACTCGGCATCACGGATATCTGGACCTACGTGTTCGGCGTGATCTTCATCATCCTGCTGCCGGGGCCGAACTCGATGTACGTGCTGTCGCTCGCGGCGCAGCGCGGCGTGAAGGCCGGCTATCGCGCGGCCTGCGGCGTGTTCGTCGGCGATGCGGTGCTGATGGTGCTGTCCGCCGCGGGCGTCGCGTCGCTGCTGAAGGCGAACCCGCTGCTGTTCTCCGTCGTCAAGTACGGCGGCGCCGCGTATCTGCTGTACATCGGCGCCGGGATGCTGCGCGGCGCGTGGCGCAAGCTGCGCGCACGCGCCGATGCCCCGGCCGACGCGCCGCTTGCGGCCGACGGCGAGCGGTCGTTCGACAAGCCGTTCCGCAAGGCGCTGATCGTGAGCCTCCTGAATCCGAAGGCGATCCTGTTCTTCATCTCGTTCTTCATCCAGTTCGTCGACCCGGCATTCCCGCATCCCGCGCTGTCGTTCGTCGTGCTCGGGGCGATCGCGCAATGCGCGAGCTTCCTGTACCTGAGCACGCTGATCTTCGCGGGCGCGCGGCTCGCCGAGCATTTCCGCCGCCGCCGCAAGCTCGCGGCGGGTGCGGCGAGCAGCGTGGGCGGCCTGTTCATCGGTTTCTCGGTGAAGCTTGCGCTCGCCACCATGAGTTGAGCGCAGCCGGCCGACCCGCGACAACGCCACGACAAAGATTACTTACTGAATTCACAAGCCATGCCAAAACGCACAGACATCAAAAGCATCCTCATCATCGGCGCCGGCCCGATCATCATCGGCCAGGCTTGCGAGTTCGACTATTCGGGCGCGCAGGCTTGCAAGGCGCTGCGTGAAGAGGGCTACAAGGTCGTCCTCGTGAACAGCAACCCGGCGACGATCATGACCGACCCGAATACGGCCGACGTCACGTACATCGAGCCGATCACGTGGGAAGTCGTCGCGCGCATCATCGAGAAGGAGCGCCCGGACGCGATCCTGCCGACGATGGGCGGCCAGACCGCGCTGAACTGCGCGCTCGACCTGCATCACCACGGCGTGCTCGAGAAATTCGGCGTCGAGCTGATCGGCGCGTCGCCGGAAGCGATCGACAAGGCGGAAGACCGCCAGAAGTTCAAGGACGCGATGACCAAGATCGGTCTCGGCTCGGCGAAGTCGGGCATCGCGCACTCGATGGAAGAAGCGACCCAGGTGCACGCCGAGATCATGGCGTACACCGGCGGCAGCGGCTATCCGATCGTGATCCGTCCGTCGTTCACGCTCGGCGGCTCGGGCGGCGGCATCGCGTACAACCGCGAAGAGTTCGAAGAGATCTGCAAGCGCGGCCTCGACCTGTCGCCCACGCGCGAACTGCTGATCGAGGAATCGCTGCTCGGCTGGAAGGAATACGAGATGGAAGTCGTGCGCGACCGCGCCGACAACTGCATCATCGTGTGCTCGATCGAAAACCTCGACCCGATGGGCGTGCACACCGGCGACTCGATCACGGTCGCGCCGGCGCAGACACTCACCGACAAGGAATACCAGATCCTGCGCAACGCATCGCTCGCGGTGCTGCGCGAGATCGGCGTCGACACGGGCGGCTCGAACGTGCAGTTCTCGATCAACCCGAAGGACGGCCGCATGGTCGTCATCGAGATGAACCCGCGCGTGTCGCGTTCGTCGGCGCTCGCGTCGAAGGCGACCGGCTTCCCGATCGCGAAGGTCGCGGCGAAGCTGGCGGTCGGCTACACGCTCGACGAGCTGAAGAACGAAATCACCGGCGGCCAGACGCCGGCGTCGTTCGAGCCGACGATCGACTACGTCGTCACGAAGATTCCGCGTTTCGCGTTCGAGAAGTTCCGTGAAGCCGATTCGCGCCTGACCACGCAGATGAAGTCGGTCGGCGAAGTGATGGCGATCGGCCGCACGTTCCAGGAATCGTTCCAGAAGGCGCTGCGCGGCCTGGAAGTCGGCGTCGACGGTCTCGACGAGAAGTCGACCGACCGCGACGAGATCGCGATCGAGATTCACGAGCCGGGCCCGGATCGCATCTGGTACGTCGGCGATGCATTCCGTATCGGCATGACGGCCGAAGAGATCTTCGCGGAAACCGCGATCGACCCGTGGTTCCTCGCACAGATCGAGCAGATCATCCTGAAGGAAAAGGCGCTGTCGGGCCGCACGCTCGCATCGCTGACGTTCGACGAGCTGCGGTTCCTGAAGCAGAGTGGCTTCTCCGACCGCCGCCTCGCGAAGCTGCTCGGCGCGACGCCGGAAGACGTCCGCAAGCGCCGCGTGGAACTGAACGTGCGCCCGGTCTACAAGCGCGTCGACACCTGCGCGGCCGAGTTCGCGACGAAAACCGCGTACATGTACTCGACCTACGAGGAAGAGTGCGAGGCGCAGCCGACCACCAACAAGAAGATCATGGTGCTGGGCGGCGGCCCGAACCGGATCGGCCAGGGCATCGAGTTCGACTACTGCTGCGTGCACGCGGCCCTCGCGATGCGCGAGGACGGCTACGAAACGATCATGGTCAACTGCAACCCGGAAACGGTGTCGACCGACTATGACACGTCCGACCGCCTGTACTTCGAGCCGCTGACGCTCGAAGACGTGCTCGAGATCGTCGACAAGGAAAAGCCGGTCGGCGTGATCGTCCAGTACGGCGGCCAGACGCCGCTGAAGCTCGCGCTCGACCTCGAGGCGCACGGCGTGCCGATCGTCGGCACGTCGCCGGACATGATCGACGCGGCCGAAGACCGCGAACGCTTCCAGAAGCTGCTGCAGGACCTCGGCCTGCGCCAGCCGCCGAACCGCACCGCGCGCGCCGAAGAAGAAGCGCTCGCGCTGGCGGCCGAAATCGGCTACCCGCTCGTCGTACGCCCGTCGTACGTGCTGGGCGGCCGCGCGATGGAAATCGTCCACGAGCCGCGCGATCTCGAGCGCTACATGCGCGAGGCCGTGAAGGTGTCGAACGATTCGCCGGTGCTGCTCGACCGCTTCCTGAACGACGCGATCGAATGCGACGTCGACTGCATCTGCGACGGCGAAGCGGTGTTCATCGGCGGCGTGATGGAGCACATCGAGCAGGCAGGCGTTCACTCGGGCGACTCGGCATGCTCGCTGCCGCCGTACTCGCTGTCGAAGGAAACCGTGGCCGAGCTGAAGCGCCAGACGGGCGCGATGGCGAAGGCGCTGAACGTGGTCGGCCTGATGAACGTGCAGTTCGCGATCCAGCAAGTGCCGCAGGCGGACGGCTCGAAGCAGGACATCATCTACGTGCTCGAAGTGAACCCGCGCGCATCGCGCACGGTCCCGTACGTGTCGAAGGCGACCAGCCTGCCGCTCGCGAAGATCGCGGCGCGCGCGATGGTCGGCCAGAAGCTCGCGCAGCAGGGCGTGACGAAGGAAGTCGAGCCGCCGTACTTCAGCGTGAAGGAAGCGGTGTTCCCGTTCGTCAAGTTCCCGACCGTCGATCCGGTCCTCGGGCCCGAAATGCGTTCGACCGGCGAAGTGATGGGTGTCGGCCAGACGTTCGGCGAAGCGCTGTTCAAGTCGCAGCTCGCGGCCGGTTCGCGCCTGCCGGAGTCGGGCACGGTGCTGCTGACCGTGATGGACGCCGACAAGCCGAAGGCGGTCGAAGTCGCGCGCATGCTGCACGACCTCGGCTACCCGATCGTCGCGACCAAGGGCACGGCTGCCGCGATCGAAGCAGCCGGCGTGCCGGTGAAGGTCGTCAACAAGGTGAAGGACGGCCGTCCGCACATCGTCGACATGATCAAGAACGGCGAGATCGCGCTCGTGTTCACGACGGTCGACGAGACGCGCCAGGCGATCGCCGATTCGCGTTCGATCCGCATGAGCGCGCAGGCGCACAAGGTCACGTACTACACGACGATGTCGGGCGCGCGCGCGGCCGTCGAAGGCTTGCGCTACCTGAAGGATCTGGAAGTCTATGATTTACAAGGTCTTCACGCTCGCCTAAACTAAGCAGTCAGTTTCCTGTCGAAGCAACACGTGCCGCGGTTAAGCGGTGTTTCCGGTTCACCGGAAATGCGCTTAATCGCGGTGATTTTTTTTATAGCCGTTATTATCGATTGAGCCGTTTATGAGCACCATTCCGTTGACAAAGCGTGGCGCAGAGCAACTGCGCGATGAATTGCAGCGCCTCAAGTCCGTCGAGCGGCCGGCCGTGATCAACGCGATCGCGGAGGCCCGCGCACAGGGTGATCTGTCCGAAAACGCCGAATACGACGCAGCGAAGGAAAAGCAGGGCTTCATCGAGGGCCGTATCGCGGAACTCGAATCGAAGCTGTCCGCCGCGCAGGTCATCGACCCCACCGTGCTCGATGCCGAGGGCCGCGTGGTCTTCGCGTCGACGGTCGAACTCGAGGATCTCGAGTCGGGCGACACCGTCAAGTACCAGATCGTCGGCGACGACGAAGCCGATATCGATCACGGCCTGATCTCGGTCAGCTCGCCGATCGCACGCGCGCTGATCGGCAAGTCCGAAGGCGACGTCGCGGCCGTGCAGGCGCCGAGCGGCGTGCGCGAGTACGAAATCATTTCCGTCAGCTACATCTGAAGCCGGGCGACGTGATGCCGCATCGCGTGTTCCGTCTGCTGTCGGCCGTGTGGGTCGGCAGCCTGCTGACGATCGGGTATGCGGTCGCGCCCGTGCTGTTCAAGACGCTGGAGCGGATGACGGCCGGTACGGTCGCCGCCCAGCTGTTTCGCATCGAGGCGATCCTCGGTGTCGTGTGCGGCGTGCTGCTGCTCGCGCTGTCGAATCAGCAGGTGCGGCGCGGCAGCGGCGATTATCGTCGCGTGCGCTGGATCGTCGCGGCGATGGTCGCGTGCGTGCTGGTCGGGTATTTTGCGCTGCAGCCGTTCATGAATGCGCTGCGCGTGGCCGCGATGGAAGCGGGCACCGATATCGCGAACTCGCCGTATGCGAGCCGCTTCGGGATGCTGCACGGCGTCTCGAGCCTGTTCTATCTCGTCGAGAGCGTGCTGGGGCTGATGCTGATCTGGCGTCTGCCGGCGCGCGACGTCTAAGGGCAGCGCGGCACGGGATGCCCCGCGCCGCCCGGCAGGATTACTTGTCCTGATGCGGCCGCTTCGTGCTCGCCTGACGCTTTTTCGCCCGCTTCACCGTGCCGCCCGCCGTCACGCGCTCGTTGCCGCGCACGACGACCTTGGTCGGCTTCGGGCGACGCACGGGGCTCGCGTTCGGCGACACCTTGACGACCTTGACGGTGCGCGGTGCACGGCCCTTCTTGTCGTCGCTGGCTTCGGCGGCGCTCGGCAGCGTGCCGGCACGACGGCCGCGGGCCGGCGCCGTCACGGCGGCCTCGGGCTTCCAGATCACCAGCAGCTTGCCGATGTGCTGGATCGGCGCGGCGTTCAGGCGGTCGCAGATCTCGTCGTAAATGGCGACGCGCTCGTCGCGTTCGTCACCGAACACACGGATCTTGATCAGCTGGTGCGCGGCGAGGTGCACCTTGATTTCCTTCAGCACTGCGTCGGTGAGCCCTTCGGCGCCGATCAGCACGACGGGCTTGAGCGCATGGGCCTGGGAGCGCAGCGCGGAGCGCTCGGCGGGGGAAAGCGAAAGGGCGGGCATGGAAATGTCGAAATCTAGATAAGGGGCGCTGCGTCAGAAGCGAATCGCGGGAAGTTACCGCATCAGCCGCGCGCCGAAACCACGTAAAATCGCGGCTTGGGCCTCAAAAGGGGCCGCAGCCGCGCGAAGAAGACGCGTATTATCCGCCAAAAGCACGGCTTCACGAAGCAAATAGCAGCAATCTCTCTCTCGAATGGCAAAAAACCGCTTCAACCAGCACTGGCTGCACGACCACATCAACGATCCGTACGTCAAAATGGCGCAGCGGGAGGGCTATCGCGCGCGCGCCGCGTACAAGCTGAAGGAAATCGACGAGCAGGACAAGCTGATCCGTCCGGGCCAGGTGATCGTCGATCTCGGTGCGACGCCGGGCAGCTGGAGCCAGTATGCCCGCAACAAGCTCGCGCAAGGCAAGAAGCGCGACACGCAACGCGAAGGCGGCATCGACGGCACGATCATTGCGCTCGACCTCCTGCCGATGGAGCCGATCGCCGACGTCCACTTCATCCAGGGCGACTTCCGCGAGGACGATGTCCTCCGGCAGCTCGAGGACCTGCTCGAAGGCCGCGCGGTAGACCTTGTTATTTCCGACATGGCCCCCAACCTCTCCGGCGTGGCCTCGGCGGACGCGGCGCGCATCGAGCATCTGTGCGATCTGGCGCTTGAATTCGCGCAGAACCATCTGAAGCCGGATGGTGCGTTGCTCGTGAAATGCTTTCACGGCAGCGGCTACAGCCAGATCGTCGAGAAGTTCAAGCAGCAGTTTAAGGTAGTCGCGCCCCGCAAGCCGAAGGCTTCGCGCGACAAATCGTCCGAAACGTTCATTTTGGGCCGGCAGCTCAAGCAACCGCGGTGACGCGGAGCGCGGTGCCGCAAACGGGCTCCGGCCCTTGCCAGACAAGCGAAGCGCTATCGCGGCGGTTGTCAATGCTTATGGCAGGGGTGGTCGGACTGGATTAGAATGACCGAGGAGCGCCGCAAGGAAAATGTAGGCGCTCGTCTACGAGTGAAGGAGTGGTGCTTTGAACAACAATATGTTTTCGAAGGCAGCAGTGTGGCTGGTGATCGCACTGGTGCTGTTTACGGTGTTCAAGCAGTTCGACAAGCCCCGCGTCCAGGAAGGTGTGTCCTATTCGCAGTTCATGGACGACGCCAAGAGCGGCAAGGTCAAGAACGTCATCGTGCAGGGGCGCAACCTCACCGTCACTCCGGCTGATGGCCAGAAATACCAGATCGTGTCGCCCGGCGACATCTGGATGGTCGGCGACCTGATGAAGTATGGCGTGCAGGTCAGCGGCAAGGCCGACGACGAGCCGAACGCGCTGATGTCCGCGCTGTATTACCTCGGGCCGACGATCCTGATCATCGTGTTCTGGTTCTACATGATGAGGCAGATGCAGGGGGGCGGCAAAGGAGGCGCATTCTCGTTCGGTAAATCGCGCGCGCGGCTGATCGACGAGAACAACAACGCGGTCAACTTCTCCGACGTCGCGGGCTGCGACGAAGCGAAGGAAGAAGTGTCCGAGCTCGTCGACTTCCTGCGCGACCCGCAGAAATTCCAGAAGCTGGGCGGGCGCATTCCGCGCGGCGTGCTGCTCGTCGGCCCGCCGGGTACCGGCAAGACGCTGCTCGCCCGCGCGATCGCCGGTGAAGCGAAGGTGCCGTTCTTCAGCATCTCGGGTTCCGACTTCGTCGAAATGTTCGTCGGTGTCGGCGCGGCCCGTGTGCGCGACATGTTCGAGCAGGCGAAGAAGCACGCACCGTGCATCGTGTTCATCGACGAAATCGACGCGGTCGGTCGTCATCGCGGCGCCGGCATGGGCGGCGGCAACGACGAGCGCGAGCAGACGCTGAACCAGATGCTGGTCGAGATGGACGGCTTCGAGGCGAACTCCGGCGTGATCGTGATCGCCGCGACCAACCGTTCCGACGTGCTCGACAAGGCGCTGCTGCGTCCGGGCCGTTTCGACCGCCAGGTCTATGTCGGCCTGCCGGACATCCGCGGCCGCGAGCAGATCATGCGCGTGCACCTGCGCAAGGTGCCGATCGCGAACGACGTCGATGCAGCGGTCATCGCGCGCGGCACGCCGGGTTTCTCGGGCGCCGATCTCGCGAACCTCGTGAACGAAGCGGCGCTGTTCGCCGCACGTCGCGGCAAGCGCATCGTCGAAATGCAGGATTTCGAGGACGCGAAGGACAAGATCTTCATGGGTCCGGAGCGCAAGTCGGCGGTGATTCGCGAAGAAGCGAAGCGCGCGACGGCTTACCACGAGTCGGGTCACGCGGTGATCGCGAAGCTGCTGCCGAAGGCCGACCCGGTGCACAAGGTCACGATCATCCCGCGCGGTCGCGCGCTGGGCGTCACGTGGCAGCTGCCGGAGCATGACAACGAGACGTACTCGAAGGACTACCTGCTCGATCGCCTGGCGATTCTGTTCGGCGGCCGCGTGGCCGAGGAGCTGTTCCTGAACCTGATCAGCACCGGCGCGTCGGACGACTTCAACAAGGCGACGCAGACGGCACGCGCGATGGTGGCCCGTTTCGGCATGACCGACGCACTCGGACCGATGGTCTACGTCGACGACGAGAGCGACAACGGTCCGTTCGGCCGCGGCTTCACGCGCACGATCTCGGAAGCGACGCAGCAGAAGGTCGACGGCGAAATCCGTCGCGTGCTCGACGAACAGTACAACCTTGCGCGCCGCCTGCTCGAAGAGAACCGCGACAAGGTCGAGGCGATGACGGCCGCGCTGATGGAGTGGGAAACGATCGACGCCGATCAGATCAACGACATCATGGAAGGGCGTCCGCCGCGCTCGCCGAAGAGCTCGCCGGCGGTCGGCGGCGACTCGTCGGGTGGTGGCACGGCCGCCGAAGTGAAACCGGCCAACGCGCCGGCGCCTGCTTCGCCGGCCTGAGTGCCGCTGTAGCACCGTTCACGGGCTGGTGTGGCTTCACACCGGCCCGTTTTGCATTCATCAACGCCTCCCGCCCGTGTCCGATTCCGCTGCTTCCGCGTTCATCCCCGCGCCGCTCCAGTGCGGCCGTTTCTCGCTGACGTTCGAACGCCCGCTCGTGATGGGTATCCTCAACGCGACCCCCGATTCGTTTTCCGACGGCGGCCGCTTCCTCGCGCGCGACGATGCGCTGCGCCAGGCCGAGCGGATGATCGCCGAAGGCGTCGACCTGATCGATATCGGCGGTGAGTCGACGCGTCCCGGCGCGCCGCCTGTGCCGCTCGACGAGGAGCTGGATAGAGTGATCCCGCTCGTCGAAGCGCTGCGGCCGCTGAATGTGCCGCTGTCGATCGACACCTACAAGCCGGCCGTGATGCGCGCGGCGCTCGCCGCCGGCGCCGACCTGATCAACGACATCTGGGGGTTTCGCCAGCCGGGTGCGATCGACGCGGTGCGCGAGGGCAACAGCGGGCTGTGCGCGATGCACATGCTCGGCGAGCCGCAGACGATGCAGGTCGGCGAGCCCGACTACGGCGACGTCGTGACCGACGTGCGTGACTTTCTCGCCGGGCGCGCGCAGGCGCTGCGCGACGCGGGCATCGCGCCGGAACGGATCTGCGTCGATCCGGGCTTCGGGTTCGGCAAGGCTGTGGTCGACGACAACTACGCGCTGCTGGCCGCATTGGCGGACACGGCGCCCGCGCGGCCCGACGGGCGCGCGTATCCGATTCTCGCGGGCATGTCGCGCAAGTCGATGCTCGGCGCGGTGATCGGCGGCAAGCCGCCGATGGAACGCGTCGCGGCGAGCGTGGCGGCCGCGCTGTGCGCAGTCGGGCGCGGCGGCGCGATCGTGCGCGTGCACGACGTCGCGGCGACGGTCGACGCGCTGAAGGTATGGAGTGCCGTGCGCGAAGCCGCGCGGCAACGATAAGTCAGAATTCAGAAAGACGAAGGAGGAAGATTCGCCATGGGACGTCGATATTTCGGCACGGACGGCATTCGCGGCACGGTAGGCGAGGCGCCCATCACGCCTGATTTCGTGTTGCGTCTCGGCTATGCGGCCGGCAAGGTACTGGCCGGCACGGCCGACGTCGCGGCGGGGGCGCGTCCGACGGTGCTGATCGGCAAGGACACGCGCGTGTCGGGCTACATGCTCGAGGCCGCACTCGAGGCCGGCTTCTCGGCGGCCGGCGTCGACGTGATGCTGGCCGGCCCGATGCCGACGCCGGGCGTCGCGTACCTGACGCGGGCGCTGCGCCTGTCGGCCGGCGTCGTGATCAGCGCATCGCACAACCCGTATCAGGACAACGGCATCAAGTTCTTCTCCGCGGACGGCAACAAGCTGCCCGACGATACCGAAGCCGCGATCGAAGCGTGGCTCGACAAGCCGCTCGAATGCGCATCGTCGGACCGGCTGGGCAAGGCGCGCCGCCTCGAAGACGCGGCCGGCCGCTACATCGAGTTCTGCAAGAGCACGTTCCCGGCCACGTACGACCTGCGCGGGCTGAAGCTCGTGATCGATTGCGCGCACGGCGCCGCGTACCAGATCGCGCCGCACGTGTTCCACGAACTCGGCGCGGACGTGATCCCGATCGGCGTCGCGCCGAACGGCTTCAACATCAACGACGGCGTCGGCGCGACGGCGCCCGATGCACTCGTGCGCGCGGTGCGTGCGAACCATGCGGATCTCGGCATCGCGCTCGACGGCGACGCGGACCGCCTGCAGGTCGTCGATTCGACGGGCCGGCTGTACAACGGTGACGAGCTGCTCTATGTGCTCGTGAAGGACCGGATCGCGACGGCCGGCAAGGTCGACGGCGCGGTCGGCACGCTGATGACGAACCTCGCGGTCGAGGTCGCGTTGCAGCGCGAGGGCGTGCCGTTCGTGCGCGCGGCGGTCGGCGACCGCTACGTGCTCGAGCAGTTGCGCGAACGCGGCTGGCAGCTCGGCGCGGAAGGCTCGGGCCACATCCTGTCGCTCGACCGCCATTCGACCGGCGACGGCATCGTGTCGGCGCTGCTCGTGCTCGCCGCGCTCAAACGCAGCGACCGCACGCTCGCACAGATGCTGGACGGCGTCACGTTGTTCCCGCAGAAGCTGATCAACGTGCGGATGAAGCCGGGCGCCGACTGGAAGGGCAGCGCATCGATTCGCGCGGCGATCGACGCAGCCGAAGGCGCGCTCGCCGGCAGCGGCCGCGTGCTGATCCGCGCGTCGGGCACCGAGCCCGTGCTGCGCGTGATGGTCGAGGCGCAGCAGGCGGCCGACGCGGCCCGCCACGCGGAAGCGATCGCCGACGCGGTGCGGATCGCGACGAGCTGAGCGGAACCGCCGACGGCGCACGACGCTCCGGCCGAGTGCGCGCTGTCGCGGAGATGAGTCGACCTGCGGCGCCTTCGGGCGCCGCAATTCATCAGACGCAAAGGTTTGCGCTATTAAATAGAAGGGGCTCGGCGCGGGATTTCATCTGACAGAAGAAATCATCGGACCCTGAGCAGAAGCGGCATGCAGGGAAGCATGGCCGCCTGTTTTCGCCGCGATATGATCGGCCGCACGCCCCGGCCAAAGGGCGCCCATGCCGTCCCTGCCCGACCGGCAATTCTTGCCGTCATCCCCGCCGCGCGTTGCGCCGGCGGCCCCTCCCACCGGGCCGTCTACACCCTTTCAACCAGTCATGTTACTGTCACGCCAGTTTCATCGATTGTCACATTAACGTCATGAGGAGCCCCTAACCTTCGCGGTGCCGTAGTCATCCGCTCACACACTGGAGGTCTCATGAAATTGATGCAAACCGCGATTGCCGGCCTGGCTGGCGCGCTTTTCGCCGTTGCCGCGCACGCTGCCGACATCACGGGCGCAGGCAGCACGTTCGCCATGCCGATCTATACGAAATGGGCTGCCGACTACCAGCAGTCCGGCGGCGCGAAGGTGAACTACCAGGGAATCGGTTCCTCGGGCGGCCTGAAGCAGATCAACGCGAAGACGGTCGATTTTGCCGGTTCGGACGCTCCGCTGAAGGATGAAGAGCTCGCGAAGGAAGGCCTGTTCCAGTTTCCGACGGTGGTCGGCGGCGTGGTGCCGGTCATCAACGTGCCGGGCGTGAAGGCCGGTGAACTGACGCTGTCGGGCCCGGTGCTCGGCGACATCTACCTCGGCAAGATCAAGAAGTGGAACGATCCGGCGATCGCTGCACTGAACCCGAAGGTCAAGCTGCCGGACACCGACATCGCGGTCGTTCGCCGCGCTGACGGCTCGGGCACGAGCTTCATCTGGACGAACTACCTGTCCAAGGTGAACGACGAGTGGAAGTCGAAGGTCGGCGAAGGCACGACGGTCAACTGGCCGACGGGCACGGGCGGCAAGGGCAACGACGGCGTCGCGGCCTTCGTGCAGCGCCTGCCGGGCGCAGTCGGCTACGTCGAGTGGGCGTACGCGAAGAAGAACAACATGGTCTACACCGCGCTGAAGAATTCGACGGGCACGGTGGTCGAGCCGAAGACGGAAACGTTCAAGGCCGCTGCGGCTGGCGCGAACTGGTCGAAGTCGTTCTACCAGATCCTGACGAACCAGCCGGGCAAGGAAGCATGGCCGGTCGTCGGCGCGACGTTCGTGCTGCTGCACGCGAAGCAGGACAAGCCGGAGCAGGGCGCCGAAACGCTGAAGTTCTTCAGCTGGGCGTTCAAGAACGGCGAGAAGGCGGCCGACAGCCTGGACTACATCTCGCTGCCGCCGGCAGTCGAAATGGAAATCCGCAAGCAGTGGAAGACGAAGGTCACGGACGCATCGGGCAAGCCGGTCGCCGCGGAGTAAGCATTGCAGCGGTTCACTGCCCGGCCGTGCCGGTCGGGCAGTGTGTGCGGTAAGGCCGGGCGTCACGGCGCCCGGCGATCCAGAACAGGCACCCATGTCTGAAATTTCCTACACGTCCTCCCGGTCCCCCGACGCCGCGTCGCAACGCGCGCCGAGCCGTCTCGGCGACGTTCTGTTCGGCGGCCTCGCACGGCTTGCCGCGATCGTGACCCTGCTGCTGCTGGGCGGGATCATCGTTTCCCTGATCATTGCGTCGATGCCGACCATCCAGAAGTTCGGCCTCGGCTTCCTGTTTCAATCCGAGTGGGATCCGAACTCGGATGTCTACGGCGCACTCGTGCCGATCTACGGCACGCTCGTGACGTCGATCATCGCTCTCGTGATCGCGGTGCCGGTCAGCTTCGGCATCGCGCTGTTCCTCACCGAGCTGTCGCCCGTGTGGCTGCGCCGCCCGCTCGGCATCGCGATCGAGCTGCTCGCCGCGATTCCGTCGATCGTATACGGCATGTGGGGCCTGCTCGTGTTCGCGCCGATCTTCGCCGAATACTTCCAGAAGCCGCTCGGCCGCGTCCTCAAGGACGTATGGGTGCTCGGTCCGCTGACGTCCGGCGCGCCGATCGGCATCGGCATCCTCGCGGCCGGCGTGATCCTCGCGATCATGATCATCCCGTACATCGCGTCGGTGATGCGCGACGTGTTCGAAGTCACGCCCGTGCTGCTGAAGGAGTCGGCGTACGGCATCGGCTGCACGACGTGGGAAGTGATGTGGAAGGTGGTGCTGCCCTATACGAAGACCGGCGTGATCGGCGGCGTGATGCTCGGCCTCGGCCGCGCGCTCGGCGAAACGATGGCCGTGACCTTCGTGATCGGCAACACGAACCTGCTCGACAGCGTGTCGCTGTTCGCGCCGGGCAACAGCATCACGTCGGCGCTCGCGAACGAATTCGCGGAAGCGCAACCGGGCCTGCATACGTCCGCGCTGATGGAACTGGGCCTGATCCTGTTCGTGATCACGTTCATCGTGCTGTCCATCTCCAAACTGCTGCTGCTTCGTCTCGAGAAGGGAGAGGGCAAGAAATGAGCGAGCCCATCATGAATTTCCCCGGGCCGAACGGCGCCGCGCTCGACGCGATGCGCAACCGCCTGCAACGCAGGCGCAAGTTCACCAACGCGATCGCGCTCACCGCGTCGCTCGGCGCGATGGCATTCGGCCTGCTGTGGCTCGTGTGGATCCTCTACACGACCGTGCACCTCGGCGTCGGCGGCCTGTCGCTGCAATTGTTCACCGAATCGACGCCGGCGCCGAACACGGAAGGCGGCGGTCTGGCGAACGCGATCGTCGGCAGCCTGCTGCTGTGCGGTTTCGGCACGCTGGTCGGCACGCCGATCGGCATCCTCGCGGGCGTCTATCTCGCCGAATACGGCCAGAAGAACCTGCTGGCGAGCACGATCCGCTTCATCAACGACATCCTGCTGTCGGCGCCGTCGATCGTCATCGGCCTGTTCGTGTACGCGATCGTCGTCGCGAAGTCGGGGCGCTTCTCGGGCTGGGCCGGCGTGATTGCGCTTGCGCTGCTGCAGATTCCGATCGTGATCCGCACGACCGAGAACATGCTGAAGCTCGTGCCGAACGCACTGCGTGAAGCGGCCGTCGCGCTCGGCACGCCGAAGTGGCGCATGGTGCTGAAGATCACGCTGCGCGCGTCGGTCGGCGGAATCGTGACGGGCGTGCTGCTCGCGATCGCGCGGATCGCCGGCGAAACGGCGCCGCTGCTGTTCACGGCGCTGTCGAACCAGTTCTTCTCGTGGAACATGAGCCAGCCGATGGCGAACCTGCCCGTCACGATCTACAAGTTCGCGATGAGCCCGTTCGCCGAATGGCAGTCGCTTGCATGGGCGGGCGTGTTCCTGATTACGCTCGGGGTGCTCGGACTCAACGTCCTGGCGCGCTCGATCTTCTCGAATAAGTAACGGCGGAGCGATCCGATGAATATGGCAGAAAGCCACCTGAATTCCGTCGAGCGCGCCGCTGCGCCCGCCGGCACGCACGACGCGGTGCATGGCAGTCCGCTGGCGCCGCTGAACGCGAAGATCGAGGTCAACAACCTCAACTTTTTCTACAACAAGTTCCACGCGCTGAAGAACATCAACCTGCGCATTCCCGAAGGGAAGGTGACGGCGTTCATCGGCCCGTCGGGCTGCGGCAAGTCGACGCTCCTGCGCACGTTCAACAAGATGTACGCGCTCTATCCGGAGCAGCGCGCCGAAGGCGAAATCCTGATGGACGGCGAGAACCTGCTGACCACCAAGCGCGACATCTCGCTGCTGCGCGCGCGGATCGGCATGGTGTTCCAGAAGCCGACCCCGTTCCCGATGTCGATCTACGACAACATCGCGTTCGGCGTGAAGATGTTCGAAAAGCTCACGCGCTCGGAGATGGACGACCGCGTCGAGTGGGCGCTGTCGAAGGCCGCGCTGTGGAACGAAGTGAAGGACAAGCTGAATCAGAGCGGCTACGGGCTGTCCGGCGGCCAGCAGCAGCGTCTGTGCATCGCGCGCGGCATCGCGATCCGTCCGGAAGTGCTGCTGCTCGACGAGCCGTGCTCGGCGCTCGACCCGATCTCGACGGGCCGCATCGAGGAGCTGATCGCGGAGCTGAAGAGCGACTACACGGTCGTGATCGTCACGCACAACATGCAGCAGGCCGCGCGCTGCTCGGACTTCACGGCCTACATGTACCTGGGCGAGCTGATCGAATTCGGCGAAACCGAAAAGATCTTCATCAAGCCGGTGCGCAAGGAAACGGAAGACTACATCACCGGCCGTTTCGGCTGATGACGGAGAACAACAACCATGTCGGATAAACATCTGTCGAGCCAGTTCGATGCGGACCTGAATGCCGTGTCGTCGAAAGTGCTGGAAATGGGCGGACTCGTCGAGTCGCAGATCGTCGGCGCGATGCATGCGCTGAACGAATTCGACCGCGACGCGGCCGAGAAGGTGATCACGGCCGAGGAAACGCTGAACGCGATGGAAGTCGATATCGACCAGGAGTGCGGCAACATCATCGCGCGGAGACAGCCTGCCGCGCGCGACCTGCGCCTTCTGATGTCGATTTCGAAAACGATTACGAACCTCGAGCGCGCCGGCGACGAGGCCGAGAAGATCGCGAAGCGCGTGCGCCGCCTGGTCGACGAACCGGCCGCGCGCACGGTGAACATCGCCGAGATCAAGGTGTCGGGCGAGATGGCCGTGACGATCCTGCGCCGCGCGCTCGACGCATTCGCGCGCCTCGATACGGTGGCCGCCGCGCAGATCGTCAAGGACGACAAGGAAATCGACATGGAATTCCGTGCGTTCGTGCGCAAGCTCGTGTCGTACATGCAGGAAGATCCGCGCACGATCTCGGTCGGCCTCGATTACCTGTTCATCGCGAAGGCGATCGAGCGGATCGGCGACCACGCGAAGAACATCGCGGAGTTCATCATCTACATCGTGAAGGGCACGGACGTGCGGCACCAGCCGCGCGACACGCTCGACCGCGAAGCCAACAGTTAACACGACCACGCACAGGAAGAACAGAGGTGCCGATGCCCAGCAACATTCTCGTCGTTGAAGATGAGCCCGCGATTTCCGAACTGATCTCGGTGAATCTCCAGCATGCCGGTCACTGCCCGATCCGCGCGTACAACGCGGAGCAGGCGCAGAACCTGATCAGCGATGTGCTGCCCGATCTCGTGCTGCTCGACTGGATGCTGCCGGGCAAGTCCGGCATCGCGTTCGCGCGCGACCTGCGCAACAACGAACGGACCAAGCACATCCCGATCATCATGCTGACCGCGCGCGGCGACGAGCAGGACAAGGTGCTCGGCCTCGAGATCGGCGCGGACGACTACGTGACCAAGCCGTTCTCGCCGAAGGAACTGATGGCGCGCATCAAGGCCGTGCTGCGCCGCCGCGCGCCGCAGCTGACCGAGGACGTCGTGTCGATCAACGGGCTGCGCCTCGATCCGGCCACGCATCGGGTCGCCGCGCACGGCGACGGCAGCGAGATCAAGCTCGATCTCGGCCCGACCGAATTCCGCCTGCTGCATTTCTTCATGACGCATCCGGAGCGCGTGCACAGCCGCACGCAACTGCTCGACCAGGTGTGGGGCGATCACGTGTTCGTCGAGGAGCGTACCGTCGACGTGCACATCAAACGATTGCGCGCGGCCTTGAAACCGGCCGGCTGCGATGCGATGATCGAGACCGTGCGCGGCAGCGGCTACCGGCTCGCCAAGCACGCGTAACGTAACCGCGCATGCCGTGTGCCACGGCATGCCGTTCATTCTTTCGGGCGCTGAATCATGAACATCATCTGGGCGCGCTTTCTCGTGTCGCTCATGCTGCTCGTGCTGATCAGCGTATTGGTCGGCGTGTTCGCCGGCCCGACCGCGGCCTGCGCGTTCGCGGCCGTGATGCTGGTCGCGCAGGGCTTCTTCAGCACCTTCCATACGCAACGCCTGTGGCGTCTGCTCGATGCGCCCGTCTACGGCGAGGTGCCGAGCGCACCGGGCATCTGGGGTGAAATCTATTACCGGCTGCACAAGCTCGCGAAGCAGTGGCATGCGCAGGTGCGTCAGGTCGAGCAGCAGCATTCGCGCTTCATCCAGGCGATCCAGGCGTCGCCGAACGGCGTCGCGATGCTCGACGACCATGACCAGATCGAGTGGTGCAACGCGATCGCCGAGGTGCATTTCGGCCTCGATGCGAAACGCGACCTGCGCCAGCACATCACGAACCTGGTGCGTCATCCGGAATTCGTCCGCTACCTGAACGCGCAGCACTACGACGAAACGCTCGTGATGCGCGGGATGGGCGACTCGCGGCAGAACGTGCTGGAGGTGCAGGTGTTTCCGTACGGCGAGAACCGCAAGCTGCTGCTCACGCAGGACATCACGGAGCTCGAGCGGACCGACGCGATGCGCCGCGACTTCGTCGCGAACGTGTCGCACGAACTGAAGACGCCGCTCACCGTGCTGTCGGGTTTTCTCGAGACGATGCGCGAGCTGCCGCTGAACGAGGAAGATCGCGCGCGCTATCTCGAGATGATGGAGCAGCAGGCGTCGCGGATGCGGCACATCGTCACCGATCTGCTGGTGCTCGCGAAGCTCGAGGGCGAAAGCAGGCCGCCGGTGGATCACGCGATCGACATGCGTGCCGTGTTCGACCATCTGAAGGAGGATGCGCAGACGCTGTCGAACGGGCATCACGAGATCGGGTTCGCGATCGACGAGACGCTCGGCGTCACGGGCGCCCAGACCGAAGTGTTCAGCGCGTTCGCGAATCTCGTCACCAACGCGATCCGCTATACGCCCGACGGCGGCAAGATATTCGTGTCGTGGCGGCGCGAGGGCGCGCAGGGCGTGTTTTCCGTCACCGACAGTGGTTTCGGCATTCCGGCCGCCGACCTGCCGCGGTTGACGGAGCGCTTCTATCGCGTCGACCGCAGCCGTTCGCGCGATACGGGCGGCACGGGGCTCGGCCTCGCGATCGTCAAGCACGTGCTGCAGCGACACGACTCGCACCTGTACGTGCAGAGCGAGGAAGGGCGCGGCAGCACGTTCACCGCGCGCTTCCCGGCGTCGCGGATCATCGCGATCCGGCCGGCAGCGTTCGAAGCTTGAGCGCGTGATCGCGTGACACGGTTCGTGCGCATCGCATTCGCGCACGACTGAAAACGAAAAAGGCACAGCCCGCGTGAGCTGTGCCTTTTTCGTTTGCTGCGCGCCGCGCGCCGCCTGCCTACGAACAGAACTTCGCGAGCAGCCCGAGTTGCGCGTTGCGCAGCGTCTTGCCCGCGCGGCGGCGCCGATAGTGACCGTCGCTTTGCATCAGCCACGCCGACTGGTTGTCGCCGAGACAGACCGACAGCCCTTCGGCGATCACGCGGCGTTTGAGCTTGCGCTCGCGGATCGGGAATGCGACTTCGACGCGCCGGAACAGGTTGCGGTCCATCCAGTCCGCGCTCGACAGATAGACTTCCTCGGCGCCGTCCGCGTGGAAATAGTAGATGCGGTGGTGTTCGAGGAAGCGTCCGACGATCGAGCGCACCGTGATGTTTTCCGACAGTCCCGGCACGCCCGGCTTCAGCGCGCACACGCCGCGCACGATCAGGTCGACCTTGACGCCGGCCTGCGACGCTTCGTACAGCGCGGCGATCACCGTCGGTTCCAGCAGCGCGTTCATCTTCGCGACCACGCGCGCGCGCTTGCCGGCGCGCGCATTGTCGATCTCCGCGCGGATCGATTCGATGATGCGCGGATGCAGTGTGAACGGCGACTGCCACAGCTCGTGCAGCGTCAGCTCGCCGCCGATTCCGGTCAGTTGCTGGAAGACGTGGTGGACGTCCTCGCAGATCTTCTGGTCGGCCGTCATCAGCCCGAAGTCGGTGTAGAGGCGTGCGGTGCGCGGGTGATAGTTGCCGGTGCCGAGGTGCACGTAGCGGCGCAGCGTCGCCTTGCCGCCCTGCACGACGCGGCGCACGATCAGCATCATCTTCGCGTGGCACTTGTGACCGACCACGCCATACACCACATGCGCGCCGACGGCTTCGAGCTGCGACGCCCAGTTGATGTTGGTTTCCTCGTCGAAGCGCGCGAGCAGCTCGACGACGACGGTCACTTCCTTGCCGTTGCGCGCTGCTTCCATCAGCGCATCCATCAGCGGCGAATCGGTGCCGGTGCGGTAGATCGTCTGCTTGATCGCGACGACGCTCGGATCCTTCGCGGCCTGCTGCAGCAGTTCGAGCACCGGCTGGAAACTTTCGTACGGGTGGTGCAGCAGGATGTCGCCGTCGTCGATCGCGTCGAACATCGCCGGTGCGTTGGCGATCGCGGGCGGGATCGATGCGGCGAACGGCGCGAACTTCAGGTCGGGGCGATCGACGAGATCGGGGATCTGCATCAGCCGCACGAGGTTCACGGAGCCAGCCACGCGATAGCAGTCCTTCTCGCCGAGCAGGCTTTCCTCGAGCAGGCGGCGCACGATATGCGCCGGCGTGTCGGCCGACACTTCGAGCCGCACCGCGTTGCCGAGGTGGCGCGCGGGCAGTTCGCCTTGCAGCGCGACGCGCAGGTTGGTGATTTCGTCTTCGTCGACGAACAGCTCGCTGTTGCGCGTGATGCGGAACTGGTTGCAGCTCTTCACGACGAGTTGCGGGAACAGTTCGCCCACGAAGCGCTGGAGGAACGTGCTGAGCAGCACGAAGCCGTGCTCGAAGCCCGACAGTGCCTGCGGCATGCGCACCACGCGCGGCAGCGCGCGCGGCGCCTGCACGATGCCCATCACCGCCTGGCGGCCGAACGCGTCGCGGCCTTCGAGCTCGACGACGAAGTTCAGGCTCTTGTTCAGCACGCGCGGGAACGGATGCGCGGGATCGAGGCCGATCGGCGTCAGCACCGGCAGCAGTTCGTCGAGGAAGTAGCGGCGCGCCCATTCGAGCTGCTCGTCGTTCCACGTGTCGCTCGCGTGGAAGTAGATGCCTTCCTGTTCGAGCGCCGGCAGCACGGTTTCGTGCAACATCGTGTATTGGCGATGCACGAGCCGCTGCGCGCGCTCGACGACGAGGTCGTAAGCGTGCTGTAACGACATGCCGTCGGGCGTCAGGGCGCCGGGGTTGTCGCGAATCTGTTCCTGAAGGCCCGCCATCCGGACTTCGAAGAATTCGTCGAGGTTGCTGCTGGTGATGCAGATGAAGCGCAGGCGCTCGAGCAACGGAACTTGCGGGTCGGCAGCCTGGGCCAGCACGCGCTCGTTGAAACCGAGGATGCCGAGTTCACGATTGAGAAGCGGATAACGGACGGACATCGGCAGAGTAGGGGATGATTCGGGCGATGATTCGAAAGGACGCTCGGAAACTCTCACGGTACGATGACGTGCTGATGACGGTTGTGTATTTATATCGGGAAATTCTACGCCGCAACCGTTTCATCTCATAAATGTTTCGGCCATATACAATCTACCCGTGTACATGCCCGTGAAGCGTGGCAACGGCAAGCGTTCCACGCTTAAAATATCGCCTTTGATTGACCGTCCAGCGTGGCCGCAGCGGCTGCCGCGGGCGAACGCGCACGGAGCCCCCTTCTGATGGTTACAACCCCCCACTTGCTGGCTGCCGTCGATCTCGGCTCGAACAGCTTCCGGCTGATCGTCGGGCGCGTCGAGGAAACGCCGGCGGGCAGCCAGATCTATCCCGTCGATGCGCTGCGTGAGCCCGTGCGACTGGCCGCGGGCCTGTCGAGCGACAAGATGCTCGATCGCGCGTCGCAGGAGCGTGGCTGGGAGGCGCTCAAGCGGTTCGGCGAGCGCCTGCGCGATTTCCACCCCGATCACGTGCGGGCGGTGGCGACCAACACGCTGCGCGTCGCGAAGAACGCGGGCGAATTCCTCGGCGAGGCCGAAGCGGCGCTCGGTTTTCCGATCGAAGTGATCGCGGGCCGCGAAGAGGCGCGCCTGATCTACGCGGGTGCCGCGCATTCGGTGCCGGCGAGCCCCGGCAAACGGCTCGTCGTCGACATCGGCGGCGGCTCGACCGAATTCATCATCGGCTCGCACTACACGCCGATCGTGATGGAGAGTCTCTACATCGGCTGCGTGAGCCATAGCCGTGCATTCTTCCCGGCCGGCAACGTCGACGAATACACGATGCGGCAGGCCGAACTCGCGGCCAAGCGCGAGATCCAGATCATTTCCAGCGAGTACAAGAAGGCCGGATGGGACCAGGCGATCGGTTCGTCCGGCACCGCGCGTGCGCTCGCGGAACTCGTCGAGGCGAACGGCTTCAACGATGCGGGCATTACGCACGGCATTTCGCGCGGCGGGCTCGAACGCCTGAAGCGTGCGCTGATCAAGTCCGAGAACGTGAACCGGCTGAAGCTGATCGCGCTGAAGCCCGATCGCGTGCCGGTGCTCGCCGGCGGCCTCGCGATCATGCTCGCGGTATTCGAGGAACTGGGCGTCGACTATGTCGATACCACCGACGGCGCGCTGCGTCTCGGCGTGCTGTACGACCTGCTCGGCCGGACCCAGCACGAGGACATGCGCGCGGTGACCGTCGAGGGCTTCACGCGTCGCTACGGCGTCGATCGCGCGCAGGCCGAGCGCATCGGTGCGCTTGCGGTGCGGTTCTACGACGAGCTCGAGGAAGCCGACGACGAAGCGCGCGAGGAAGGCCGGATGTTCCTCGGCTGGGCCGCCGCGTTGCATGAGATCGGGCTGTCGATCTCGCACAGTTCGTATCACAAGCATTCGGCCTATATCGCGAGCAACGCCGACATGCCGGGTTTCTCGCGCACCGACCAGGCGCGCCTCGCCGCGCTCGTGCTCGGGCACGCGGGCAAGCTCGGCAAGCTGTCGCAGGCGCGCGACGTCGAATGGCCGCTGCTGTTCTGCCTGCGGCTCGCGGCGCTGCTGTGCCGGCGCCGGACCGATGCCGGGCTGCCGGACATTTCCGTGTCGCAGATGAAGAAGGGCGGATATGAAGTGCGCCTGCCGAGCGCGTGGGTCGAGCAGAACCCGCTGACCGACTACAGCCTCAGCCAGGAAGCGGCCGAGTGGGAGAAGGTCGGCATTCCGTATCGCGTGGTTTATACGGGCGCGTGACGAGACGCGCTCCCGGGGACGGCTCCGGCACCGGCGCGGCGCGCTCGCGCCGCGTTCCTTGCGACTCGTTCAGTCCGAGCACACGATCGCGGTCAGGAACGGGAACGCCTGCTTGACGGTCGCGTCGCTGCCGGCCTTGCGCACGGCCTGTTCGACGGCGCTCTTCGTGCCGCGTACCACGACGCCATACGCCCAATTGCCGATCGGCGTGCCGTCGCCCGGCCGGAAGATCGGGTCGTTCGCCTGATAGCCAAGCACGACGTAGACGCCGAAGCCGTAGGCGGTCAGCGGATGGTTCGTGCGGAACGCGTTGACCGAATTCGCTTCGACGTGCATCGGCTCCGACTGGATGTCGCCGGCCGCGAGCAGCGGCGCGACGAACTTGTGGCCGTTCGAATGGCAGTCGAGCGCGTCGTCGAGGGCCTTGGCCGATGCGGCGCCGGACGTGCCGAATGCGAGCAGCGCGCCGAACAGGGCGGTCTTGAGTACGTTGTTTTTCATGCGCGGTTGCGGGTTGGTCACGGATATTATCGCGTGTTCTCGCAAGATTCGTGCGCGGGGGCGGGGCGATGGTTGGAAGTGTGGCCGTCCTTGCTGGCGACGTAGCGGCCGTCAAAGCGGATCGCCGATGAGCCCGTAATGACCTTACATCGCGGTCAGCCTAGATTCATCACTCGTCGAACTCCATTTCAGTTTGGTTTTCACACAACCGTTGGCTACCGGCAATGCAGTACAGCGTTCATGGTACGCGGGCTGAAGAGGCCATATATGAAGTGCGCGTATCGTCTTTGGATATATTACCTCCGCTTGGTGCGAATCTTGCAATGAGAGGCGATTATCCAATCCGGATCATCCCCGCTTAAATACGTCCAAGCTGTCATTTTGGGTTGAATGCAATTGCAAACTTCCTATCATCGGCCTGGTAGGAATAGCTGCCAACTTTTGCAGAGTGGCGAACTCCCCCAATGGTTATTGAAGGCCCGGGGTCTCGAGTGTGGATCGTAACCGCCCTGTATTTTCAAAAATTACATATATAAGAGCGGCCTAATATTCCTTTCTTTTCATGGACGGATTGGGTCTGACGCCAGGCGCGTCGAAGAGGAAAGCAACAGAGGAAAAATTTCTATTAATTTTTTCATTGCTTAAGTTTGAATATTTCCAAGATGGAAATTGCGTGGGTTTGGCTCATTCGGGAACCCATCTACAATTTTTGCTGCAACCTGCTCCCGCTACTGCAATTTTCCGATCCGAATAATTTCGGCCTTCCATAGCCACAGTAGTTTCTTCATGAGCGCGGGCGACGCCTCCCCATTTACCCAGGCCGCCACCCCATTCGCTTTCGCAGTGCATTTCTGTTTCGAAGTGACGGAGGGGCGAGCCGGCCTGGACTTGTTCCGTGTCGTTGCAGCGACGCCGTTCGCTTTCGCCTGTCACGTAAGGTCGAGGGGAAATTTTCGAGTGCGCCGATGGCATGGTCGCGATTCAGAGGGTACTCGTCCTGCGCGACGAATATTTGCGGAATCTCCTCGTCCACGTCGCCACCGACGCCAAGGGCGGCTCAATGAATTTGTGACAATGATTCGCTGTCGCCCAATCGTGCCTGGGTACGAGCCTCCGCTTCACTAGGCAACCGGCGTCAAATTCTGTCAGGCCGAACCATATTTGTCAGACTTTAGATTAAAATCGCGCGGGCGACTTGCTGTCGCGATGGCTGACCGTCTTTGTGCGACTGACGGGACGGTCGAACCTGAGAGAGATAACGAAAATGGATATCAGACCGTCCGCACTCGGGGACCTGAAGTTTCGCGACCTCTACGAGGCGATCAGTAAGGGCGTTTTGCAGCAGGGGCGGTTGTTGATGCTGAATACGCCGCTCGGCAAGAATGCGCTGGTGCCGTTACGTGCGCGGGGATCGGCCAGAATCGGGCGTGACTATTCGTATACGATCGACGTTGCGTCGACGCGCGACGATACCGCACTACTGTCGCTGATGCACCAACCGGTCACTCTGCAGATTCAGCAAGTCACGGCCCCCTTTGCGGTTCCCGTCTATCGTCCGGTCCACGGCTTCGTGCATCGGGTCGCCTATTTGGGCGGAAACGGCGGCCTTTCGACATACCAGATCGAGTTTTCATCGGCCCTGACCTTCCTCGAGAAAACCCACAACGAAGAAGGCTGGCTCGAGAAAGACGCCCGCGAGATCGTTTCCGACGTGCTTGATCGGTATCCGCAGCTACGCGGGCAGTACCGTTTTGCGCTGTCGACGGATCCTGCCAAGCGGTCGTGGTGCAGGCAAAGCGAATCCGATCTTCACTTCGTGAACCGCTTGGCCGAAGCTGAGGGCTGGTATTTCCACTGGATCCACGAAAACGTTAGCGAAGGTGACGCGCCCAAGACGACACTCGTAATCGTTGACCGCGTCTCGACACTTCCCGACGCCAGGTCGGTTGAATTCATTTGGGCGAACGACAGCAACGAATCAGACGGCTTCGCCCATTGGGCCGCGGTGCAGACGATGCAGAGCACGCGCTACATGTCGCGTGCGTTCGATTACAAGCGGCCCGCGTCCAATTTTCAGGTTGAGAATGGGCTTGCCGCGACGAGCTATGTCACGGAGGCGCACCGCCAGAAAGTTGAGCAGAGCGTTCCGGATGCGCCGATGACGGTCTATGAATCGACGGCTTACGGCTATTCCAGCTCAGACACTGGTGAGGTGCGAGCGCGACGACGAGTAGAGATATGGGATGCGCGAGCAAGCCGATATTTTGGCGTCGGAGGCGTGCGGTGGCTCGATGCCGGTTCCCGGTTCGTCTTGAATGGACATCCCCGCCACGACGACGGCGACTCGAAGAAGCGAGAGTTTCTGGTGGTCGAGGCGCGTTGGTTCATCGAGAACAACGTCCCGATCGGCCAGCAGACGGCCGAGTTTCCTCAAAGTCTTCGTGCAACGCTGGCCGAGCAGCAGGCGATTCACCGTGAGCGGTTCAAGACGCTTGGACATGAGGCGGATGGCTCGGCCGGATTTTTCGTGCTCGAAGTCGAAGCGCAACCCACGGCTGTTGAATACCGGAGTCCGTTGGATCATCCGAAGCCGGTCATGTCGATCGAACACGCGCTTGTCGTGACCCCGGATGGCGCGGAAGCGTGGACGAACGACCGAAACCAGATCCGGGTGCATTTCGCGTGGGATCGCAAGAATCCACCGGACGCCTTCAATTCCTCGCCGTTGCTGTCGTCGCTTCAATCCGATACCGGGAACGGTTATGGAGCGGTTCACGTTCCGAGGGCGCGGGAATGGGTCATCGTCGGTTACTGGAACGGCGACTGTGACAAGCCGTTCGTATTAGGTCGTATCAACGGAGGCGCCACCCCATCGCCATGGCATTCGAACGCGTTGCTGTCCGGGTTCAGGTCGGAGGGGTTTGGCAAGACCGGAGCATACAACGCGTTCGTCCACGACGATTCTACGAATCAAGGCGGCACGCGGCTGGTCAGCTATACCGGCAAGAGCTATGCGGCGCTGACGCAGGGCTACCTGATCAAGCATGAGGGCAACACGCGCGGACAGTATTTGGGCGCTGGTTTCATCCTGCACGCAGACGAGTTCGGTGCGGTTCGTGCCAGCAAGGGGTTGTCCATCAGTGCGCACTCGAAATCCTACGACGATGAGCAGATGGGCGTGGACGAGGCGCGCTCACAGTTGCAGCAGGCGGGAATGCTGGTCGAGTCGCTGTCCAGCGCAAGCGCAACCGCTCAGGCGGAATCGCTGCAAACCGGACAGGATGCGCTCAAGGCGCTGTCGAAGGACATCCAGCATCCGGTGTCGGGCGATACGTCGGGCGGGGTGACGGCAGGTGGCGGTACGGGCAGCGCCAACGGTTTTGCGCAGCCGAACATATTGGTATCGACGCCGAAAGACATTGCACTGGTCGCAGACAACTCGACGCATATCGTGGCCGAGAAAGAGATCAACGTCGTCAGTAACGAGAACACGTACGTTGCAACGGGCAAGTCGTTTGTCGTGGCGGCCGCGGAAAAAGTGAGCTTCTTCGCACAGAAGCTCGGCGCGTACTTCGTGACCGCGAAAGGCCCGATCAAATTGTCGGCCAATACCGACGACGTGAACCTCAATGCGGGTAAAGACGTGACCGTGAAGGCCAAGCGCATCGTGCTCGACGCCGACGAAATCATTATCAAGGCGGGCGGCTCGTACACCAGGTGGGTGGCCGCTGGCATCGAGGATGGCACGCAAGGACCACGCACGATCAAATCGGCATCGCTCAGCCGTCAGGGGCCGAGTTCGATTGCGCAGCATATGAACAGCCTGCCGCAGGCCAAGTTTAACGATCCCTATGTGCTGCGCGATCGCATCACGGGCGAGGTGCTGAAAAACCACCCGTACGAACTGATCCGCGGGGACGGCACACGCCTGACCGGAATGACGAACGAACTGGGGCACGTGGCCGAGCAGAAGAGCGAGGACGTCGAGAGGCTTACGCTGCGTGCATTGCGGCCAACACCGAAGGGCCCTACGGCATGAACCCGATAACCGATGGTCGAATCTGAAGAGCGACGATGAGCGAAAACACAGAGAAATTCGGTGGCGGATCGCCGTTCAGTGACGATGCCGACAAGGAAGTCGTCCAGCAGGCTGGTCGCACGGACAAGGACGGGGCGTCGGTCGGGCATTTTACGTTGACGCCGGCGAGTGACACGCGCTCCAAAGAACTGCTGTGCGACGTGCGGCCAATCATTCCGGTGATCTTCCTACCGGGCGTGATGGGCTCGCCGTTGGTAAACACCGAAACCGGTGACGAGATGTTCTTTGCACCGGAGACGGACGGCCTATTGGGGAAGGCAGGCGCATTGCCAGCACTGATCGGCTTGTGGTTCAAGGGCGCGTCCACGCGGGAAAAGCTGTTCGACCCCACCTTGGCAGCCGTCACCCCGTTCGGGCCAGTCAGCGCCGGCAAGCACGAAGAGGATGCTGAACCAGACCAGTACGTGGACGAGAAGGAGGCCATTCGGCGGGGTTGGGGCTCAGTGTATCGGTCAAGCTATCAGCCCATGTTGGCGTGGCTGCAGGAGCAATTGAACGATCCGATGCGTCTGGGGAAGCATAAAGGGCCCTGGATTGCAGGCGACCCTGACGGCAAGAAGTGGGCGCTCAAGCCACTGCTGGACACGGAGCCGGCCAGCTACGGGGCGATCGATGCCGGCGCGCAAGGCCGGGGGCAGGCGATCACAAAAGACTCGGAGGTGTTCAAGCACTTCATGAAATACCAGTACCGAGTCTACGCAATTGGATACAACTGGCTGCAATCGAATGAAAAATCGGCACAACAGGTGATTGATGGCACGGATTTCAAGGACAAGAAGACCGGCAAGACGACGCGCCTGATGGGCATCAGGGAGATCATCGAGGAGAACCATAGCGGCAAGGCGATTATCCTCACGCACTCGATGGGAGGGCTGGTAGCACGGATGGCGATCGCGATGCACGGTGGAGCGGACCTGATGCACGGTGTATTCCACAACGTGCTGCCGGCGACCGGGGCACCCATCGCGGCGAAGCGGTTCCGTACCGGTGGCGGCAGCGAGGGCGGCGTGAACGGTTTCATCAATGGTGCACTGCTCGGGAGCGATGCAGACGAGTTTGTGGCGGTGGCCGCGAATGCGCCGGGACCGCTTGAGCTGTTGCCGATGCCGGATTACCACAACGGCGAACCGTGGTGGATATTTGCACGGCTCAACGGCGAACCGGTGATGAAGTTGCCGAAGGATGGAAATACTTACGATGATGTCTTCACTAACCCAAAGTGGTACGGCTTGGTGCCCGAGCAATCGGCTTCGTTACTCGATCCAGCCGGAATTATGAAAGAACGACTTGATAAAAGCCCTCAAAAGAAGTCGGTGGTTGACAACTTCAAGGATACAATCAAAAAGGTCGTCGAAAATCAAAACAAGATAATTAACATCTATCACGACAAAACGTATGTTGCCTACGGGGATGGAGAGCTGAAACATAGAGGGGCGGCGGCATTGGACGAAAATCACGGCAAGCCCGCGATCGAGAAAGGCGAGGATCTGACCGATCTGTTGGCATGGGGTACGGTGATTTGGAAGGGAGATGTGCCGGCGGGAGTGACGGAGGAAGAACTGCGCGCTGCGCGGTTCCTGGGCGAGAAGCGCGACGATTCCCACACTGGAAAGCTGCGCGTGCATTTAGATTCGCGCAACGTCACGATCGAGTTCGAGGTGCAGAAGGTGGCGAAGCTGCCGCCGGGCAGCGAAACGCCCGATCCCGAGAAGAATGGCATCGTGCCGGGTGACGGAACGGTGCCGGTCTGGTCAGCCGAAGCCCCCGCGCGCGGCGCGGAGGGGGGCGCAGCCCACGGCGTACAAATGGTGTTTGACCAAGGAGGCTACGTGCATCAGGAAAGCTATAACCATCCGTGGACGCGCTGGGCGCTCCTCTACAGCGTCGTGCAAATCGCGCAGGATGCCCCGGAGCCGAAATGCTGACACGAATTGGCCGATTTCTATTTTTAGTGACGGGCATATGCGCCTGTTCGATAACGTTTTCCGGTGAACCGACCATGACGAATCCCTTGTTGTCCAAGCCTCGGCCGTGGTGCATCGGCCGCTTCGTTTTTGAACGACCAGTGGCAAGCGAAATCACCAATCAACGATATGAGTTTCAGGGAGAAAAACTGGAGACGCGGTACAACGTATCGTCTGCGACGTATCAAGGGAAAGTTGCCGCCCGGGAAAAAGAGTTGCGTACAAAAAAGCGCATTAATCCTGGGCGCAGAAACGAAGAAACAAAGCATGTATGGCTAGAGAAGGCGTTTTCTCCTACAAAGGATTCCAGGGTGTTTGTGTTCCAGGATGCGGTTTCGGCTAACGGACTACCTTTTGATACGGAGGGATATATTTACGAAAACAATACCTTGTTTCACACAACTAGCAGCGTCGGATCAGCTGCAATTGGTGATGTCGAAAATATTTATAATGGAATCTATCGTCGGATAAAGGCGCGCGATAACTGGTCGGTCCCAACCGAATCGGGGTTCTGTTTCGACGGAGGGATTGCCACAGGCGCGTCGACTTCTACCGAGGAGGTCAGCCAGTCACTGGCGCTGATGCCGGGCCGGCCAGCGCTACTCGTCATCCAGATGCGGGATTCGGTGAACGCGGATCAGAAATCGCCATTAACCAAAACCCTTCCCGAACTTCGGGCGAAGATGGATAAGGTTTCGAGCGGGAGCTATCGCATCCTGCGGCAAGGCAAGCGCACGGTGGCCGGGATGGACGCTGAGGAAGTGCTGTTCGCGCTGAAGGAAGGCGAGATCACGTCCTACCGCTTCTACCTGCTCGCGCCAGGCGATCCGAGCACGTTGGCGAAACCGCATACGGCTATTCAGTTGCTGCTCGGAGCGAGCAGCCCCGATTTGAAGCCTGACGAGGCGACGTCACCGGTCGATGAGGCTGCCGCACTGCAAACGTGGGACACGCTGTTGAACAGCCTGCGACTGCGGCCGGGCGCAGTCTGAGCGGAGGCGACATGCGACGCTACGACATCGTGAAAGGTGACACGACGACCGTCGGAGGCATCGTGCAGGGCGGTGACGGACAAGACATTCTGCACGACCGCGAACAAGCGTATGAAAACGATCCGGTGTGGTGCCCGGTGTGCAAGACACTCGGCGTGATCGAGTGCGACGGCCCACGTCATTCAAGCACCGGGCCGGATGGCCGACAGTCGGCGTTGAGTGACGACCTCTGTCGCTGCGCATGTCCAACGCCGCCGAAGCTGGTGGCGTCGCAGTCGGTATCGTATGTCGAGGTCTGAAGGACGTGAGGAAAGGGAAACGAGACGCTCCGAAACATGGTGAGTTGGCGTGTATGCCGAGCGCATCGGATCGAGGTCGTGATTATGAGCGGTGATTGCGATCGTCTTTTTCTCATGCGCGTCCGTACAACCATCATGCCCGGTTGGTCTTTGGCGTGCAAAGTGCTCAGCGGAACGCCGAGCTGAGCGTCGTTGATATCAAGACGGGCTGAAGCCGATACAGGATCGTGTGCGAGCGCGCGGCGACGAATGCCTGTCGACCGTCTATAGCTTCATGGCGAAGTATTGATTCCGATGCGGGCAGTGGCATGAACGGCACGCTGCTGGCCACGACATCTTGCGTCAGGCTTCGTGTCAAGAGTGCTTTGTCAATGGGCGGAGAGTGCCAGACCCACTTGCGAAGCTTCGAGAGACAGCGTTTGCGGACGAAGTTCGGTGGGCGGGTGCTTGCGCGCCAGTCTTCATGGGCGATGAAACGGCGCTGAAAGAGACGGGATCGGCCGTCGTTCCGTATCGGAGAGTTAGTCCAGCCGATAGCAAAGGAGAGCAATACGGCGGATTGCACCAAAGAAAAAGGGGTTAGCTTTCGCTAACCCCTTGATTTCCTTGGTCGGAGCGATAGGATTCGAACCTACGACCCTCTGATCCCAAATCAGATGCGCTACCAGGCTGCGCTACGCTCCGACGAGCCAAAGAGTCTATCGTGTAATGGGTGACGGCGTCAATCACGTTATGCATATGGCGCACGTCATCACGAACCGTTAACGATTGGCGACAATGCGGAGTGTGATCGTCCGGCACGCACGTGCGCGACCGGATCGTTCGCCCATGCATGGAGAGACATCATGATGAATCTGATCCTGTGGCGCCACGCCGAAGCCGAAGACTACGCGACAAACGACCTCGCGCGTCAACTGACGAGCCGCGGGCGCAAGGAAGCGCAGGCAATGGCCAAATGGCTGCGCGGCCGGCTCGAGTCGAACACCGTGATCCTCGCGAGCCCGGCGGCACGGACCGTGCAGACCGTCGAGGCGCTGACCGACCAGTACCGGACCGTCGACGGACTCGCGCCAGACGGCAGCGTCGATGACGTGCTGGCGGCCGCCGGCTGGCCGGACGGCATCGCGTCGACGGTCGTGATCGTCGGACACCAGCCGACGCTCGGCAGCGTCGCCGCGCACCTCGTCGCCGGCAACGGTGACAGCTGGAGCATCAAGAAGGGCGGCATCGTGTGGATCGCAAGCCGTACGCGTGACGGCAACCGCCAGGCCGTGCTGCGTGCGTTGTTGCCGCCGGACCTTGTATGAAGGGTTTGCAGGGATTGATCATACGGTTTCGCAAGCTTTCTGCTAAAGTCAATTCGGCGACACGTCATTGAAAGGACACGGTCGTGCCACAGAATGGTAACGGCCGGTTACTACATTGGCTGGCATGTCGTCCTATTCCTTACGATCAGGAAAGCCTAATGCGAGAACTGCCGACGCCTACGCTCCCTTTTGCCTCGCTTCCCCTCGACACGACGCGGCGTCACCTGCCGCGCGCTGCTGAAACCGTCACATCCGAGTACCGTCTGCGTGCCGCCTGGGCGCGCACGGAAGACGAACTGCGCGAGGCGCAGCGCCTGCGTTACACCGTCTTCGCCGAAGAGATGGGCGCGCAGCTCAGCGGCCCGTCCGGTCTCGACGTCGACCCGTTCGATGCCTATTGCGACCACCTGCTGGTGCGCGATCTCGACACGCTGAAGGTGGTCGGCACGTACCGCGTGCTGCCACCGCACGAGGCCGCGCGTGTCGGCCGTCTGTACGCGGAAGGCGAATTCGACCTGTCGCGCCTGACGCACCTGCGCGGCAAGATGGTCGAGGTCGGTCGCTCGTGCGTGCACAGCGACTACCGCAGCGGCGCCGTGATCATGGCGCTGTGGGGCGGTCTCGGCGCCTACATGATGCAGAACGGCTACGAGACGATGCTCGGCTGCGCGAGCGTGTCGATGGCCGATGGCGGCCACTATGCGGCGAACCTGTATCAGTCGCTGTCGGCCAACTCGCTGACGGCGCCCGAATACCGCGCGTTCCCGCATACGGCGCTGCCGGTCGACGAACTGCAGACGGGCACCGTCGTCGCGCCGCCGCCGCTGATCAAGGGCTATCTGCGCCTCGGCGCGAAGATTTGCGGTGCGCCCGCCTGGGATCCCGACTTCAACTGCGCGGATTTCCTGACGCTGTTCCGGCTGTCAGACATCAACGCTCGCTACGCCCGGCACTTCCTGGGCTGAGTAAACCGACGCGGCGCGCCGGTTGCGGTGCGCACACGTGCGAACGCCGTCGCGTGGCAGACCATCCGAGGCTGCCGCGCGACGGCGTTCGGCTATTCGGACGATGTTGGCGTGTCCCGCCCTGTTAATTTGAACGACACGCAGTGCCCACCGTGCGGGCGGGCGCACGTTCTGGACGGCCTGCGCAGGTGGCGGCCGGGCGACAGGGCGGCTTGCCTAGTGCTTGCGCCGCCAGTCGAGCAGATGGTGTTCGGCCATCCAGTGATGGACCATCCCTTCGCCGCCGTGGCTGCGCTTGTATTCGCGCGATTCGAAGTAGGACAGGGCGGCGAGCACCATCAGGCCGACGAACAGGCCGATCAGGCCAGCGATTTCTTCAGACGACACGGCAGCCTCCTTTCAACGGCACAGCGCCATGCGTTCATACTAGAACATCCGCGGGACGACCCCTAACCCGGAATTCCGCTAGACTCGGCGCGGTCCTGGCGCGATGGGCGCGCCGTTTTCCGGAGAGCCTTCCCGATGACCCGTTTCATGCTGGCCGTGCTGGCCGCGTCCATTCTTGCCGGCTGTTCCAGCGATCCGCGCCAGGCCCGTCGAGGCCACCCGCCGCAAGATCCGGCCGATTACCAAGGCGTGCCGACCGACATGACGCCGCCGTCGATGCTCGGTGAGCCCGCACCCGCACCCGCGCAATAACGTCCGTCCCGCGTGGCCGTCAGGCGCCGGCCGCTGATGCGTCGGCGCCGATTCGCCGCACCAGCGCCGGCAGGTAGCGCGCGAGCGTCGCTCCGCGCGCGACCATGAACAACAGCAGCGCGAACCACAGCCCGTGATTGCCGAACGGGCCGACGACGGTCAGCGTCGCGGCAATGAAGATCGCGAACGACGCGACCATCGCGCGCATCAGCGATTGCGTCTGCGTCGCGCCGATGAACACGCCATCGAGCATGAATCCCCACACGGACACGATCGGCGAGACCGCCGCCCACGGCAGGTATTGCAGCGCGAGCGCGCGGATCTCGGCCTGATCGGTCAGCCGCGCGACGATCCATCCACCGGCCGCCCAGTAGACGAGCGCGAACAGCAGCGCACCGAGCGCGGACCACAGCAACGTGACGCGCACGGCTTGCCGGAATGCGGCGCGGTCGCGCGCGCCGGCCGCGGCGCCGACGAGCGCCTCGGCCGCATGCGCGAAGCCGTCCAGCCCGTACGCCATGAAGGTCTGAAAATTCAGCAGCAGTGCGTTGGCCGCGAGTGTCGCATCGCCCTGTTTCGCGCCGAGATGCGCGAACCAGCCGAACGCGCCGAGCAGGCACATCGTGCGCAGGAAGATGTCGCGATTGAGCACGATCAGCCGCTTGAGCGCCGCACGGTCCGCCAGCGCACGCGCGGCAATGGGTGCGAGGCCGCGCGGCCGCAGCTGCCACAGCATCCAGGCACCGAGCGCGAAGCCGCATGCGTCGGCGGTCGCGGTCGCCGCCCCGATCCCGGCAATGCCCCAGCCGAAGCCGTACACGTACAGCAGCACGGCACCGATGTTCACCGCATTGATGAAGACCTGCGCGACGAGTGCGAGCCGCACGCGCTGCATGCCGAGCAGGTAGCCGAGCACGACGTAGTTCGCGAGCGCGAACGGCGCGCTCCAGATCCGCGCGTGGCTGTAGGCCAGCGCGGTTGCGCGAACCGCGTCGCTGCCGCCCAGTGCGGACAGCGCGAACGACAGCAGCGGCACTTGCAGCGCGAGCACCGCGGCGCCGAGCGCGAACGCGACGATCAGCGCACGCAGCACGTTCAGGCGGATGCCGGCGGCGTCGCCGGCGCCGTGCGCCTGCGCGACGAGGCCGGTCGTGCCCATCCGCAGGAAGCCGAAGCCCCAGAACACGAAATTGAAGAACAGTCCGCCGAGCGCGACGCCGCCGAGATACTGCGCGCCGTCGAGGTGGCCGGCGACGGCCGTGTCCACCGCGCCGAGGATCGGCTGGGTCAGGTTCGCCAGGACGATCGGGAACGCGAGCGCGAGGACGCGCCGGTGCGAGACGGCGGCCGACCCGGTGCCGGCCGCGTGCGGTAATGCGGATTCGGACATGGCGGACGTGTCAGGCGCGTTCCTGCACGCAGACCCACGGCGACACGACGACCGCCCACAGCTCCGGATTGCGCGCCGCGAAGTCGGCGGCCGTTTCCGCCGGCATGCGCGCGACGAGGCCGGACGACAGCCAGTGCGTGACCTGTTGCGCATCGTCGCCGGCAATCGCCTCCGCGACGCTGACGAGATCGAGGTCGCGCGCGACCGACAGCAGCTTGCCCTGCGCGAAGAAGCGCTCGAGATCGCACCAGTCGATCTTGGCGGTTTCGCCGAGGAGTTTGGTGTAGAGCGGGCTGTGCGACGCGCCCGCGGCGGATTCGTGTTGGTGGGAGGACATCGTTGTGCGTGGAAAGACAGCGTGGCGCCACTATAAACCATCCGGGCGACCGGCCGGCCGCCCGGCGAGCGGGCCCCACGCGGTTCAAGCGTCGCGCAGTGCGCGGCGCACGATCTTGCCGGTCGCCGTCATCGGCAGGCCGTCGACGAACGCGATTGCGCGCGGGTATTCGTGCGGCAGCGCCCTTTCGGCTTGCCGGTCGTGCCGGACGTATAGATGATCACCGCCGGATCGTTGGCGGTGGTGTCAGCCGGCACGAAGTCCGGCGATTCGGCCGCAAGGGCGGCGTCGTAGCGCAGCACGCCCGGCGCGTCGGGCACGTCGTCGCCGATGCAGTAACACGTGCGCAGCGTCGGCAGTTGCGCGCGCAGCGGCACGATCTTCGCATAGCCGGGCGCATCGGTGACGAGCGCGGCGGCTTCGCTGTTCGCGAGCCGGTATTCGAGCGCGTCGGTGCCGAACAGCGTGAACAGCGGCACCGCGATGGCGCCGAGCTTGTACGCGGCGAGATGGGCAATCGCCGTTTCGGGGCCTTGCGCGAGGAAGATGGCGATCCGGTCGCCGCGTTGCAGGCCCGCACGCGCAAAGCTGTTCGCGAGCCGGTTAGAAGCATTCCTCAGGTCGTCGAATGTGATGCGCGACATGTCGCCTTGCGACGTTTCGTGGATCAGCGCGAGTCGTCCGCGGCCGTCGGCTCACTTGTCGCAGACGTCCATCGCGATGTTGTAGCGGACCGGAACCTCCCACCGGAAGCGGGAGAGCAGGTCGTCGTAGCGTTCGGCGGCGGGCAGCATCGCGGGTCTCCTCGATGTCGATCGACGGATCCGGTCGATGGTTTACATCAACATTTCACGCGACCGAAACCACAATGGCGTCTGATAGATAGGGAATGTGCGGACTCGTCCAACGGGTGCGGCTCAGTGCACGATTCCGCAATGACGCATAAGATCACGACAAAACAGTGATGTGACCATGGATTTGCTTTTGATAGCTGCGGGGTTCAGCCTGTTCGGAATCGGGGCGTTGGTGATGTTTGCCAGCCGCGTCGATCCGTTGTCCGGCCGTTTCACCGGCCGTCTGCGCAAGCGCTGACACACCCTTCCCGATTTCCCTCGCGACGACATGCGATGCATGCCGGCATCGCGTGTCGTCCTGTCGATGCCGGGCGCGTTCAGCGCGCCGGCAGGTAGCGTGCCGGATCGATCGAGCGGCCGCCGTAACGCAGCTCGAAATGCAGCGCGACGCGATCGCTGTCGCTGTTGCCCATCTCCGCGATCGTTTGCCCCTGCGTGACCGACTGACCTTCCTTCACGAGCAGCGCGCGGTTGTGCGCGTACGCCGTCAGGTAATCGGCGTTGTGCTTGAGGATGATCAGGTTGCCGTAGCCGCGCAATCCGTTACCCGCATAGACGACCGTGCCCGGCGCGGCAGCCAGCACCGGTGAGCCCGCGGCGTTTGCGATATCGATGCCCTTGGATTTCGAACCGTCGAACGTGCGCACCACGTTGCCGGCGGCCGGCCAGATCAGCGCGATGCTGGTGGCCGGCTTGACGGCCGATTCGACCGGCGCGGAAGGCGCGGGGCGACTGCGTCCCGCGCTGCCGGTGCCGGTGGTCGACGCGGTCGTGGTGCCGGGCGGCGGCGCGACGCGCAACACCTGGCCGACCTCGATCGCATCGGGGTTCGTGATCTGGTTCCAGCGCACGATGTTCGCCATCGACGTGCGATTCGCGCGCGCGATCTTGTAGAGCGTGTCGCCGCGCTCGACGCGGTAGTAACCGGGGCCGACGGGGGCGGAGCCGCACGCGACGAGCAGGGCGGCGCAGGCGGCCGCGAAGAGTCGCTTCGTTGTTGTTCCGAACATTGAACCTCGCAAAACCCTGCCGCGCGACGCGGCAAGCAATACAAAACGTCAGATTTTAACGGGTTCGACCCGAGCGCCGCAGTTTCGCGCCCATCGCGCGCCGTTTCGGCGCGCGATGGCGTCAGCCTGCGAGCGGCAGCACGCGGATGCGCAGCGTGGCCGTTTCGGTTGCGCCCGGCGCGAGCATGCGCAGCCCGAGACCGTTGTGGATCGCATCCGGCAGGCCGAGCCATGGCTCGACGCAGTAGAAGTCCGATTCCGGCTTTTCGGTCCAGGTCGTGACTGCGTACCACGGGATCGAGCCCGGTACGTCGAGCGCGATCTCGATCGTGCGGCGGCGGCCCGGCATCACGATGCGCACCGGCGTGGACGGCGCGCCGTCGAGGCAGTGGAAGCGGTCGAGGATGTCGGGATCGTCGAGCGTGTAATGCGCGTCGCCGCGTTCGGGCGCGCTGATAGAGCCGTCGGCGTTTTGTGCGCAGCGGTGCGTGGGCGGTAGCTCGAGCGTGGTTTGCGCGCGCTCGCCGTGCGGCAGCGCGAAATAGAAATGGTGGCCCGCGTAGTAGGGCAGCGGCGTGTCGCCGCGGTTGGTCGTGGTGAGCGCGACCTCGAGCGTGTGTGCGTCGGCGAGCCGGTAGGTCGTTTCGAAGCGGAAATCGAACGGGTAGCTCGCGTGCAGCGCTTCATTGCCTTCCAGCGTCATCGTGAGGGCGGCGCTGTCGGCCGACGGTTGTGCCGCGAACGGCAGGTCACGCGCGAAACCGTGCATCGGCAGGTCGCGGACCACGCCGGCGGCATCGCGCCAGCGGCCCAGTTCGCCGTCGACGCGGTGGCGGCCGAGGAACGGGAACAGCAGCGGATTGCCGCCGCGCACGCGCGCGAGGTTGCTCCAGTCGGCCGTTTCCGGCCAGAAGATGATCGGCTCGCCGTCGACGTGCCACGACAGGAGGCGGCCGCCGAATTGCGGGGCGACCCGAACGAGCGACGGGCCGGCGTGAAGTTCGTGTATGTCGTGCTGCTGGAAGATCGGCATGGCGAATCGGTATGAACGGGGTGGGCGGGGTGCGCGATGGCGCGCTCCATTATCGGGTCGCGAGGCGGTCGGGGAAAACCCTTCTCGGGAAATCGCGAGTTTTTCAGATTGTCAGCTGTCGGGATAATGCCTCTAAACCGGTGAGGTTGCCGGGTCATGACACTTCGAGGAGCGGCCATGGATCTGGCAATGGCAATGGGAATCGCACTGTTCGGCATGTTCACCGGCAGCACGGTATTGTTTTTCTACCAGCTCGGCCGCTGACGGCAATTTCTGCCGAAATCGAAAGGCCCGCCATGCAAATGGCGGGCTTTTTGTTTGTGCGCCCAGCATGGGCGCACTCCTGCGGGTGCAAGTCCCGCCATAAGCTGGTCACAGCGAATGAAGTG